>CAYMXC010000105.1:1041-8615 GCA_964394135.1 uncultured Phycisphaerae bacterium | reverse complement strand
AGGCGAGTACGGGGGCGATGATTTTTTTCGATTTTTCCACTTCGAAGATTGACCATGCAGCGATGATGGCCAGGGTTGGATAAACCGGCAAAAGGTATCGCATGGTTGGGTTTGCCTGGAAAGCTTGCCAGGTGAAGAAGAAAGCGGTCCAGGCCCAGAGGATCAGATGCGGGCGATATTCTTTGCGGATTATGCGAATCGCCATCCAGAGGAAGGCGGCCCAGGCGAGCAGGCCGAGTGGTAGGCCGAGGCCCCATTGAATCATGTTGAGCCACGCGAAGCTGAAGGGCCGATTGATCCACTGGATCGATGGTGGGGTGTTGGCATCGGATCGGCTCTGGAGTCGAAGTTCGTTGAGATTAGCGATCCATTTTAAATTCGGTCGGAAGTTGAAGAATGACGGGCCTGCGAAGGCGTAGGGCTGGGCGATGCGAAAGACCAGGAAGGCGACGAGTATGGCGGCGAAGAGTGCGGCGAGGGAAAGCAGGATTTGTTTTTTTTGTTTGTCACGGTCGAGATTGCCTAGTCGAAGTATCAGGGCCAGAGGCAGGAGAATGAGTACGGCTCCGGTATTGATTTTCGATGCTGCCGCCAGGGCTGAAGCGACGGCGAAACCGAATGTGCCAAGCCAGGGACGATCGTTTTGCGAAATTCTGATAGCGAAGTAGATTGCCAGGAGGATCAGAAATGCTGCGATAGGATCGACGATGAAGAAGTGAGCGAGTTGAATGGGCAGGACAGCGAGGGCGTAGAAAGCTGCGGCGAGGAGTGCGATTTTTCGATTGTAGAGACGCGCTGCGATAAGATAGATCAGAAAGATGGTCAGCAGATCGACGACGGCGGAGGTTGCACGTCCGATGAGGTGAACCTGATCATAACCTGTCTGGCATAGCCACTGTGCGAGATATCGTACGAGGAAAAGTGGAAACGTTCCGTAGACATAAAAGTTGTAGCCTCGATTATGAGGGTTGAGGGAAGAGGCAGCGGTGTTGAAATAGTCGGAAACACTGGTAACTGGTGTGATGGCGGTTTCGACCATGGTGAGGAAACGTTCATCGGGATGTAGATGGGTTTTTTGATCCCAATTGAGGCCTGTGAGACGGAAATAGCCTGCGAGGGCGAGGATTGCCGCCAAGATTATCCACGTCAGCCAGTTTTTTGGGGATGTCATCGATGCATACCTCGCAGTAGGATTTTGAAGAGTGCTTCGTAATTTTTCGCGGTCGCGGCCGGTGCGTAGGTCTGTTTGATCTGGTCGGAGGGAGTTTTGTATCGGTCGGGATTTTCAAGGATTTCCAGGACTGCATCGGCCAGGGCGTCGGCGTTTCCTGTGGGGAAGATTTTTCCCATGCCTGTGGTTTGTACCGGTTGACGCACACCCGGGAGGTCGGAGGCGACGGCTGGGACTCCGCTGATCATGGCTTCGATCTGGACGAGTCCGAATGATTCGGTGGAGTTGAGACTCGGCACCAGCAGGACGTCGAGATTGGGATAAAAAGCAGCCATTTGAAACTGATCGAGAACGCCGAGGAATTTCCAATGGCCTGACTGTTCGAATTTTTGGATGCGTGGCAAGAGCCGCTGGGCGTAGAGCTTTTCGCCGAGAACGTTTTCGTATTGGCCTGCGAAGAGGACGATGGCGTTTGGGAATTTTTCGATGATTTTCGGCAGGGCGTCGAGGAGGACTTCGACGCCTTTTTCCGCGGCGAAACGTGTAGCCATTCCGATGACCGGTCTGCGGTCGGTTCGGAAGGGATTTTCCGCGGGGGTTGGGGGCAATTCAACCGGCGGCGGGATGACGGTTAATTTTCTGCGAAATCGGCTGAGGTAGGTCGAATGGCTGGCGAAATCGTCGGTATAGGCGACGATACGATCTGCAAAGATTGCGGCGAGATTGTTCATGACCTGTACGACGCGATTGACCAGAGGATTGAAGAGGCCTGGAGGCAATTGCAGGTCGCAGTGATATGTGATGACGGTTGGTTTGCCGAAGAGTTTTGCGCGTAGGGCGACGCCGGCGGCATCGAACTGTGGCAGATGCAGATGAACGAGGTCGTTTTTCAGGACCAGTCTGGTGGCTTGGAATCCGAAGGTGGGCATGATGACGCCCTTGCTGACGCGAAACAGGACGGGACAGCGGACGATGCTAATGCCGTCGGAGATTTCTTTGCGTGGCAGCGATTTTTCATATTGGGAAGTCAGGATCGTGACCTTGTGGCCGAGGTGGACGAGCTGCTTGGCCAGCCGCTGGACGTATATGGTCAGGCCGCTGGTGTGCGGGCGGTAATAGGTCAGTACAATCAGGATTCGCATAGATGTTGCCGATCAAAAAAAGTTTCGATGTTTTTTGACCCACGCAGTGAGTCGAGAGATTCCCTCGCGGACGTCGATTCTTGGTTGCCAGCCTAGCAGATCGCGAGCCTTGGCGATGTCGCTGATGTAGACGCGTTGATCGCCTGGTCGCCAATCGGCCCAATTCGGGGTAATAATGTTGTTTAAAAAAGTTTTAAATTCATGCCAGATTGAAATAGTGTTGTCGGGTCCGCCGCCGATGTTGAAGACCTCACCGGCGACGCGATCGATTTTTTCGATGGCGGCATCGTAGGCGTCGAGGAGGTCGTCGACGAAGAGGACGTCGCGTACCTGTTTTCCGTCGCCGCAGATGGTGATGGATTTTCCGGTGAGGTTGGCGATTATGAACCATGCGACCCAGCCCTGGTCTTCGATGCCGAATTGTCGCGGGCCGTAGATGCAGCTTTGGCGAAAGACGACGGTTGGCAGACGGTAGATTCGGAAATAATCGCGGACGTATTGATCGCCTGCGCCCTTGGAACAGCCATAGGGGGAATGAAAATCCAGGCCTCTGTTTTCTGCTACGCCTCGAAGAAGATCGCGATAGCGATATCTGGTTGTTTCTTCTGCGATGTCCAGGTCGTCCATTGCACCGTAGACTTTATTGGTTGAGGCATAGAGGACGATGGGTGTAGGTTTTGCAAGTCGAGCAGCTTCGAGGACGTTGAAAGTGCCGAGCGCGTTGATTTCGAAATCTTCGCGAGGCAGATCGACGGAGCGTGTGACGGCGACCTGGGAGGCGAGGTGCACGACGACTTCTGCGTCGGCCATTGACTGGCGGAGAAGATCGAAATTGCGAATGTCGCCTTCGACGAGACGAAAAGCATCTGTTCCGAAGCGATGGCGGAGCCATTGGAGATTCAGTTTGGCGCCGGGCCGGGAAAGATTATCGTAAATGGTTACGCGGCGTTTAGCGGTCAGCAGTCGGTTGACATAATTGGAACCGATAAATCCGGCACCGCCTGTGATGAAGTAATTATTTTTATTTTTCATTGGTGATTTCCTTTCGGGCGGCGATGCACGCTACACCGCCGGTGTGGCGGGAGCGAGTTTTCAATGTGTGGACGATATCGTTCGGCGAGGCGGGCGACCAATTGGATTTCGATTCGTCCTGTAGGTAGTATTCGGAGTTGAGAATCTGGAACTTGGCGAGGAGTTTTGATAGTGTGTGTGGTTCGTAGACGCGGGTGAAATCGTCGCAAAACGCTGCTCCGAACGGCAGGGTGATAAGAAGTAATCCGTTTGGTTTTAAGATTCGGTAAAATTCATCGACGACGTTTTGATCGGCATCGTGTCGGCAAGTGTCGCCGTAAAAGCCCAGGCCGGAATGCTCGACTGCTGAGACGGCGATGACGGCGTCGAAGGAATCGTGATCAAAGGGTCGGTCCAGCAGGTTGCCGCGGACGAAATTGAAATTGGGATGTGCATATTTGTAGGGCAGGAGGTCCAGGCCTGTGGTAGGGTAGCCTAGCGATGCCAGTTCGATGGCGAGTTTGGAGCGATGGCAACCGAAGTCGAGGATTCTGCTGCCCAGGGGGAGGGTCAGGTTGCGAAAGACAAAAGGGATTTCGACTATTCGCTCGTTGACCTCGTATCTAAAACCACGTTTGGTGAATTTATTGAAAGGTGCTCGGCCGAAGATGTCGGCCATGAGGAGGGACAGGGCAAGAATGGGGTTTTTCGTTTTTATGTGGAACGGTTCATTAAAGCCGCTTTCGAATTCGATTTTTTTGTAAAGCTGGATGAGATGTCGGATAAACAAATTTTGATTTCCTTTTAAAAGCCGTATAAAACCCGCGTAAATCCGATGTGACGATCATATAACGCTGCGTTCCGGTTTTCAAGGAAGCAGTGATTTTCGATAAGTCGGGATGAATAGTGAGTTTGTCGGAGGAATGCGATTTTTGGGGGATTGCAAGCTCCTTATATGGCGAGGCGGGCGGTATTTTTGAGTTTTTCTGCGAGGAATTTTCCGGTGTATGAATTTGGATTAGCGACGATTTGCTCCGGGGTTCCCGTTGCGACGATGGTTCCGCCGCGATCTCCGCCCTCTGGTCCGAGGTCGATGAGATGGTCGGCGTATTTGATGACGTCGAGATTGTGCTCGATGACGATGACGGTGTTGCCCATATCGACAAGCCGATTGAGGACGTTGAGCAGGTTATGGATATCTGCGAAATGGAGTCCGGTGGTTGGTTCGTCGAGGATATAGAGGGTTTTTCCGGTGGCGGTTTTTCCGAGTTCTGATGCCAGTTTGACTCGTTGTGCTTCGCCGCCGGAGAGTGTGGTGGAGCTTTGACCGAGGCTCATGTAGCCGAGACCTACGTCGTGGAGTGCCTGTAGGAGCTGTCGGACGCGAGGGAAATTTTCGAAGAAGGTCAGAGCCTCTTCGATTCGCATGTCGAGCACTTCGGCGATGTTTTTTCCGCGGAATTTGACTTCGAGGGTTTCGCGGTTGTATCGGGTGCCCTTGCACTCTTCGCAGGTGATGAAGATATCCGGCAGGAAGTGCATTTCGATTTTTTTGGTTCCCTGTCCCTGGCAGGCTTCGCAACGTCCGCCCTTGACGTTGAAGCTGAAACGACCGGATTTGTAGCCGCGGATTTTCGCTTCACGAGCCTGGGCGAAGAGTTGTCGGATGAGGTCGAAGACGCCGACGTAGGTGGCTGGGTTGCTGCGTGGTGTTCTTCCGATGGGCGACTGATCGATTTCGATGACCTTATCGATTCGATGTGTGCCAGTGATGCTGGTGAACTGTCCTGGTTTTTCGCGAGAGTTGTAGAGCTTTCGTTTCAGGGAACGCAGGAGTGTCTGGGTGATGAGAGTGCTTTTGCCGGAGCCGCTGACGCCTGTGACGCATATAAAGCCGCCGAGCGGGAATTTGACGTTGATGTTTTTGAGATTGTGTTCGCAGGCGCCCTTGAGTTCGATGCAATAGTCGGGATCGATTTTTCGGCGTGCGGCTGGGGTTTCGATGGCCAATCGGCCGCTGAGGTAATTGCCGGTGATTGAATTTTGATTTGCCATTATTTCGTGGACGGTGCCTTGTGCGACGATGTTTCCGCCGTGCGCACCGGGTCCTGGCCCGATGTCGATGAGATAATCGGATTCGAGCATGGTCTGTTCATCGTGTTCGACGACGATGACGGTGTTGCCGAGGTCTCGGAGCCTCTTGAGTGTGGTGATGAGTCGATCATTATCTCTCTGGTGCAGGCCGATGGTCGGTTCGTCGAGGACATAGCAGACACCGACGAGTCCTGAGCCGACCTGGGTAGCCAGGCGGATACGCTGAGATTCACCGCCCGAAAGCGAGCCGCTGGTTCGATTGAGCGTAAGGTATCCGAGTCCGACGTCGACCATGAAGGTGAGTCGGTGTCGGATTTCCTTCATGATCTGTTGAGCGATGATTTTTTTTTCGCCTTTGAGCTCGAGATTGTTGAAGAAGTCATAGGCGGCTTCGATGCTCATATTGACGATTTCGTTGATGTTTTTGCCGTTGATTTTGACGGCCAGGGCTTCAGGGCGTAGGCGGGCGCCGTTGCAGGATCGGCATGGCTGTTCGCTGAGGTAGCGGTGCAGCTGTTCCTTGACGAAATCGCTGTCGGTGTTTTTCCAGCGATACTCGAGATTTGGGATGACGCCTTCGAAATCCTCGCTACCGTGGAGGAGGATTTTTCGGACTTTGAGTGGGATATCCTTGAAAGGCATCGTTGGGATGATGTTGTAATCGCGGCAGAACTGTTTGAGGATTTGGCTGTACCAGATATTCATTCTTTTTCCGCAATGTCGCCAGGCGTCGATGGCGCCTTCCTGGATGCTGACGTTTGGGTCCGGCACGATCAGATCTGGATCGAATTCGAGGATTGTTCCCAGCCCGTCGCAGTCTTTGCATGCGCCGTAGGGGCTGTTGAAGCTGAAGATTCTCGGTTCGAGTTCCGCGAGGGAGATGCCGCAGTCCGGACAGGCGTATTTTTCACTGAAGGTCTGATCTTCCCATTTTCCGGGGTTTGTTTCGTGTGTGACGACTACCAGTCCGTCGCCCATTCTCAGTCCCAGTTCGATGGAATCCGCCAGTCGGGTTCGGATTTGTGGTTTGACGATCAGACGGTCGATGACGGCTTCGATTGTATGTTTTTTGTATTTATCTTTTTCTAGAGAAGGGACGTCCTTGATGTCATAGATTTGACCGTTGACGCGTACGCGGACAAATCCCTCGTTCTGGATTCGGGTGAAGATATCCTTGTGTATTCCTTTCTGGCCTCGGACCATAGGCGCCAGGATCATGATTTTTGTTTCTTCTGGGTAAGCCAGGACGGTATCGACGATTTTTGAAGTCGGTTGTGAGCGGATTTCCTGGCCGCACTTGTAGCAATGTGGGGTGCCGATTCGGGCGAAGAGGAGCCTGAGGTAGTCGTAAATTTCGGTAGTTGTTGCGACGGTGCTGCGGGGATTACTGCTTGCGGATCGTTGTTCGATGGCGATGGTCGGGGGCAAACCTTCGATATGCTCGACGTCAGGTTTTTGCATCTGTTCGAGAAATTGTCGGGCGTAGGCGGAGAGGCTTTCGACGTATTTTCTCTGGCCTTCGGCGTAGATAGTATCGAAGGCGAGTGAGCTTTTCCCGGAACCGCTTAAGCCGGTGATGACTACCAGCTTGTCGCGAGGGATGGCGATGTTGATATTATTTAAGTTATGTTCGCGGGCACCGTAGATACGGATAAAATTATCATTCATGATCAATGAAATTCCTTACCATTACCAGGCCCTGTTTTACGGAAACAGCCTAAACCTATAAATATATC
This sequence comes from uncultured Phycisphaerae bacterium, assembly GCA_964394135.1. Classification (GTDB taxonomy): domain Bacteria; phylum Planctomycetota; class Phycisphaerae; order JAAYCJ01; family JAAYCJ01; genus CAYMXC01. The sequence continues at coordinate 1,461 of CAYMXC010000105.1, read as the reverse complement.
CTCTGAAAATGGTTTAGGCAAGTAGAGTCGCGAAAGATTGGATTAACGTAGATGAAATTTTATATAAATAATATTGACAAGAAGCATTGATTTATTATAATAGAATAACAATTCAAATAATATGTTTTTCATCAAGGGAGGCATCGAATGAGCCGGAGCAGGAGTATTTTGGCGGTTGTGGTTGGAGGAATGTTATGGGCGGGCGCGTCGTGGGGCTGGTCGGCTGTGCCTTATATTGGTCAAGGCTGAATTACGCAGATTGGGACAAGGGACAATGACGAAAGCTACTCTGTCGCAATGGACGGTTCGGGCAATGCGTACATCACTGGCCGTACATTCGGCAGTCTAGGCGGGACGACTGCGGGGGGGTGTGATGCGTTTCTGGGTAAGTTTAAGTGGGGGGGGTATGGTGAGGGGGCT
>CAYMXC010000105.1:0-1031 GCA_964394135.1 uncultured Phycisphaerae bacterium | reverse complement strand
ATTGCGGGAGGCTGTGATGCCTTTGTGGCGAAGTATAATAGTGGGGGAGAGCTTCAGTGGGCACATCAGATCGGAACAAGCGGCGATGACCGTGGTTATTCTGTTGCCGTGGACAGTTCAGGCAGTCCAACGATCTGTGGAATAACCGCCGGGACTCTCGGCGAGGCGAATATGGGGTATGAGGATGCATTTCTAGTCAAATATAGCAGTTTTGGATTAATCAGAAGTACCATTCAGATTGGAACAGGTACCACCGACGTCTTTTTCTCTGTCGCAGTGGACGAATCGGATAACGCATACCTTTGTGGATTTACCACCGGCAGTCTCGGCGGAACGACGGCGGGGTGGATAGATGCATTTCTGGTTAAGTTTAAGGCGGCTCTTTATGGCGATGCGAATCTGGATGGAATGGTTAATGTAGTGGACATGGGCATTGTGGCGATTAATTATGGCATGGACAATGCAACCTGGCAAATGGGTGATTTCGACGGTGACGGCATTGTAGCTGTTAAAGGCGATGCTGATCATAACGGAGTGGTCGATGTAGTGGACCTTGGCATTCTGGCCACCTATTACGGCAAGGCCAGTGGCGCAACCTGGTATCAGGGCGATTTCAACAGAGACGGCAAGGTTAATGTGATCGATCTTGGCATTCTGGCGACTCACTATGGCGAGGATATAAACGACTACATGAATCCTCCTTCTTCAGGTTATTCGTCGCAACAGCGGTGAAAAAAACGATTTCGTGTGAAATCTTACGGATTCGCGAGGGAAAATTTTAGTAAATATGTAATTCGGGCGGGCGGCAGAACGCGATACATGCGTTCAGGCGGGTGAGTCTAAAGATCAAAGACATGTCTATGTCGCAGCGTTATCATACCGCGCGGTCATATGGCGAAAGGCGGTGGGTTAATAAGCTGCCCTACATTCAATAGTTCATAGTTCGGAGTGCAAAGAAAAGATGGATTCCCGCTTGCGGGACTGTTGCTGAAGTCAGTTTGTGGGTAGCGGGGGTAAAGGCCATTGATAGA
>CAYMXC010000104.1:0-8621 GCA_964394135.1 uncultured Phycisphaerae bacterium | reverse complement strand
GTGGCGCCACGAGATTCCCGACCCGCCCGCACTGGCGAAACTCTTTACACAGCTCGGATTCACCCGTTTCATCCAGCAGATGGGCCTGAGCGATGTGGAAATCAAGCCCGACACTTTTACATTTACATCTACATCTGCATCTTCTGCTGCGACCACAGCTACGACTCCGGCTGCCTCCGCCCCGACCCCAAAAACGATTTTTGAACAGGTCCGATCGCTCGATCAGCTTAAACAACTCGTCGACCGATGGACCCGATCCGGTTTGGTCGCTGTAGACACCGAAACAACCGGACTGAATCCAATGACCAGTGAACTGATCGGACTGTCCTTCGCCGACGATGAGACCACCGGCTGGTATGTTCCCCTGCGAACCGCCGACACCCAGCAACTGGACATCCAAAACGCCCTGGCCATTGTCAAACCAATGCTTGAAAATCCGGCCATCAAAAAAATCGGTCAGAATTTCAAATATGATATCCTTGTCCTCCGAAACGCCGGTATCGATCTGGCGGGTATCTATTTCGACACCATGATCGCCAGCTATCTCCTGGACCCATCGCGTCCGAGCCACGGAATGGATTACCTGGCCCAGGAATTTCTCAATTATAAGACCACTCCGATCGGCGACCTGATCGGCAAGGGACAAAACCAACTGACGCTCGACCAGGTGGCCACTGATCGCGTCGTAGCCTATTCCGCCGAGGATGCACTGATCACCTATCGACTTTACCGGGTTTTAGAATCGAAGCTCCAGCCGGCCGGCCTGACCGACCTGTTCCACAAGATCGAAATGCCCATGGTAGGTGTCCTGGCTGATATGGAATATACCGGCGTGGTCATCGATGAGAAAAAACTCGCCGCCCTGTCCCGCAGTCTGTACGATAAAACATGTAAACTCGCCGATGAGATTTTCAAAATCGCCGGGCATCTGTTTAATATCGATTCTCCCAAACAGCTTGCCCATGTCCTGTTCGATGAACTCAAGCTCCCCGTGACGAAACTGACCAAGACCGGACGATCCACCGACATGGTCGTTCTGGAAGAACTCGCCTGGAAGCATCCGTTGCCCAAGCTTGTCCTCGAATACCGCCAGCTGCAGAAGCTCAAAAATACCTACATCGACCGCCTGCCGGAAATGGTCAACCTGCGCACGGGTCGCATTCACACCTCGTTCAACCAGACCGTGACCAACACAGGACGACTAAGCTCCAGCGATCCGAATTTGCAAAATATCCCCATCCGTTCCGACATCGGCAAGCAGATCCGATCCGCATTCGTTCCCGGCGACCCCGAGAAAAACTGCATTCTCGCCTGCGATTATTCGCAGATCGAACTTCGCCTCCTGGCCCACCTGAGCCAGGAAGCGAATCTTCTTGAAGCATTCCGTAATGACTGCGACATACACGCATTCGTCGCATCGCATATCTTCGGCATCGGAATCGATCAGGTCGACAGCGACCAGCGGCGTATCGCCAAAACCGTCAACTTCGGCATTATCTACGGCCAGACTCCGCACGGCCTGAGCCAGGTCCTCGGCATCAGCCGAACCGAGGCTCAGCAGTTCATCGATAATTATTTCGACCGATACCCCACCGTACGCGAGTTCATCGCCCAGTGCATCCAGGCCGCTCGAGATACCGGATACGCCACCACCATTATGGGCCGGCGCCGACCGATTCCCGACATTAACTCCAGAAATCCAGGCCAGAGGGCCTTCGCCGAGCGCACAGCCGTCAATACCGTCGTCCAGGGTTCCGCTGCAGATATGATCAAGATTGCCATGATCCATATTCACGATCAAATCCGCGCCGGCCAAATCCATGCCCAAATGCTGATCCAGGTACATGACGAACTGGTATTCGAAGTTCCACGGACCGAAGTGAAAACGGTAAAAGATCGCATCGTGAACCTCATGGCTAACGCCCTGAATCTCTCTGTCCCCGTCAAAGTCGATGCCGCCTGGGGCGATAACTGGATGGAAGGCAAGTAATTGCTTCAGATCGGTAGCGAACGGTCAGGCCCCGGTTGATTGAAAATCAGCCTGGGAATAAAATTGAATATGAAAACTATAGCGGGGGAAAAATTGATTATCGAAGTCCGCAAGCCGGAGGAAATCTACCAGGCCGCGGGACAGATTCATAACGGAACTTTCAGCGGCCGATGGCATTTTTCATTCGACGAATATTACGACCCGGAGTATATGCAATTCGGAGCTCTGCGCGTATTCAACGACGATACGCTTTCGCCCGGCGCCGTCTGGCCGTTGCATCCACACCGCAATATCGAGGTGGTGACATACTGCGTCGAGGGTGAATTCATGCATATGGACGATGGCGGATTGGGAAGCCTGCTGGAAAAGGGCTGGGTGCAGCATACGACGGTGGGCCGGGGCATGCGTCATTCGGAAATTAACAATCTTCCGGATAAGCCTATGCGATTCATCCAGATGTGGTTTGTCCCATCTACGCTGGATCTTCAGCCGTCGGTGGAAAAACGAAAACTGACCCAGGCGGAAAGACGAAACCGGCTGTTGCCGCTGGTGTCCAACGAGTATCCCGGCGCACTGCCGATCAACGCCGATGCACAGGTCTATGCGAGCTTTCTGCAGAAGGGCCACTCTATCAACTACGATCTGATCGACATCCGTGGCGTGTATCTGTATGTCATCGAAGGCGGGCCGGTGCGAGTTGCAGGACAAATCGTGGAACCGCTTGGAGCAGCCCAGATTGTCGGCGAAACGACAATTACCATTTCAGCCGATACAGATGCAGAACTTCTGCTGGTAGATACGAAGATGATATGAAGCGGCGGACTCTTTTGGATATTCAAAACTGAATGCCCATCTATTTATCCGCCAGCCGATTAATCAGGGCAGCCACATATCCGGCACCAAAACCGTTATCGATATTGACGACAGTAACGTTAGCGGCACAGCTGTTGAGCATCCCAAGCAAAGCCGCCAGACCATTAAAACTGGCGCCGTAGCCGATACTCGTTGGCACTGCAATAACAGGAGCTGAAACCAAACCGCCGACGACAGAGGGAAGCGCCCCTTCCATGCCGGCGATGACCACCATGACGCTCATTCGGCGAAGTCGCTCGCTTTTGGACAGCAAACGATGCAGGCCCGCTACGCCGACATCGTAAAACGTTTCCACCCGCTGATCCATGATCTCAAGGGTTTCCCGGGTTTCCTCTGCTACGGATAAATCGCTCGTGCCCGCGCAGATCACGCCGACCGTCCCCACAGACAATTTGGGAGTTTTCTGACGCAGGACAATACACCCGCAGGTCGAATTGAACCTCACATCGGGCAGAACTTCCTTTACGGCGAGAAACTTTTCCGCATCAGCACGCGTCGCCAGGACATTCCCGCCATGCTCAGCCAATCGCTTGAAAATCTCCACCGTCTGAACTGCTGTCTTTCCGGGACAAAAAATTACCTCGGGAAATCCGCAGCGGATCGATCGATGATGATCCACCTGGGCAAAACCGATATCCTCGAACGGCAGGGACTTGAGCTTTTCCATTGCCCTGTCCACCGAAACCTCGCCCTTCGATAATTGTTCCAATAATTTTTTCAGAGCATCCTGATCCATTTTTCGCTTTCATTCCTCATGACCATCAGTGACTTCTTATTGCTATTTTACTCCCCAAGCTGTAAGATCACCACCAATAAACGACACCGATAATTCGATTTGTCCTAGTTTTTATTTTTTAGTTAACTATTGATGGAGAGGCCAATGCGTTTTTCGCAATCGTTCATACCGACCGTACGCGAGGTACCTGCGGACGCCACAATTGCATCCCACATTCTGATGATCCGTGGCGCGATGATCCGGCAGCTGGTGGCGGGAGTATATACGTATCTGCCGCTGGGATACAAGAGTCTGATGAAAGCCGAGCAGATCGTTCGAGACGAAATGAACCGTGCGGGCGCCATCGAACTGCACATGCCGGTATTGATCCCCGTGGAACTCTTCCGCAAAACGGGCCGCGTGGACGCATGCGGCAACATCCTGCTGAAATTCAAAGACCAGCACGGCTCGGAACTGTCGCTCGGCCCCACGCATGAGGAAATCATCACCAGCCTCGTGCGCGATCATATCAATTCCTACAAGCAACTGCCCGTCAACCTCTATCAGATTCAAACCAAATTTCGCGACGAAGAACGCCCGAAATCCGGCGTCCTTCGAACGCGGGAATTCGTCATGAAGGACGCATACAGTTTTCACACCAATCTCGAAGACCTCGACAAGACGTACCAGCGGATGTATGACGCCTATCATCGCATCTTCAAGCGATGCGGACTACCGGTAATCGCGGTAGAGGCAGAATCGGGCCCGATCGGCGGATCAGCCAGCCATGAATTCATGGTCCTGACCGACGTGGGCGAAGACCAGGTGGTCATTTGCGAAAAGTGCCATTACGCCGCCAACGTCGAGCGGGCCACACGAAAAATTACGCAATATGACCTGTCGTCGCTGGCAAAGGACACCAAATCGCCGGAATTAAAAGAAGTGCCCACCCCCGGCAAGAGTACAATCGACGACGTGAGCGAATTTTTGAAATGCCAGCCGGAACAGCTTATTAAAACGTTGATCTATAAATCCGGCGATCGAACGATTGTCGCCCTGGTGCGGGGCGATCACGAGGTAAACGAGGCCAAGCTGCGCCGGGCAGCGGGCGAAACGAGCCTGGAAATGGCGGACGAACAGACGATCCGAAAGCTGACAGGCGCCGAGGTCGGTTTTGCCGGTCCGGTTGGCCTGAAGCCATCGAAAATGATTATCGATTACGATGTCCTGTCGATCACCAATGGAGTGACCGGCGCCAACAAAACCGATCATCACCTCACCGGCGTCGTGCCAGGCCGCGATTTTGCCATAACCGAATCGATGCTGGCGGATATCCGCAATGTAATCGCCAACGATCCCTGCCCCCACTGCCACGCCAAACTGGGTTTCCAGCGGTCGATCGAAGTCGGCCACGTTTTCAAACTGGGCGTGAAATATTCGTCGGTACTGGGCGCCAAGTTCCTCGACGCCGAAGGTAAATCGCACGATATGATCATGGGCTGTTACGGCATCGGCGTCAACCGCATCCTGGCCGCAGCGATCGAAACGCACCACGATGAAAACGGTATCATCTGGCCGATTTCTCTGGCGCCATATCATGTGTCGATTGTCGGCCTGGGCAAAACGTCCGATGACGAAGTCTCCAAAACTGCCGAAAAACTGGCCGGCGAACTTGAGGCTGCGGGAATTGACGTGCTTCTCGACGACCGCGATCAGCGGCCGGGCGTGAAATTCAAAGACGCCGACCTGCTGGGCATTCCCATCCGCGTTACGGTCGGTGCCAAGACGCTGGCGGAGGGCAAGGTTGAACTCAAGCTCCGCCGCGACAAGGACGTCCAGCTCATCGACGCCGCCACCGCCGCTGAAACGATCAAAAATACCGTTAAACAACTGTTTGACGAGCTCAATGGTTAATCCCAAAGCAGGGTGTCTTGACAAACATCCTGCTTTTTTATCCTTTATCTACAGGTGAAATACTTCGCACCCGTTTCCGGTTTTGACAGATCATCGTATCAACGTCCCCTAAAAACCCGTTTATTTTTCTCTCCACAGCCTTTTTTGGCATATCAGATTTTATATATTACATTTAAATGAGATGCCTTGAGCATAAGAGTCCATTTAAAAAAAAGGGAGAGAGAAATGAAGTGCATTTTCGAAATGAACCGAAACGTTCCGATGCGTCCATGGTTGATCTTGTCGAGCGTGATGGTCTTGCTCTGCGCGCTGTCAATCCATGCAACACCGATTGATCTATATGTTTACGAAAACTCCGACAACGCGAACACTGAAGGGCTTCATACCTGGATCGACCTCATCGATGGGGGCAGTTATGTCGATTTTACCTTCCATAACGATTCGACTATCAGTTCGGTAATCACTGATATCTATTTTGAATCCACCGCTTTTTCGTCGACATCGCTGACAAACGGAACAATCGTCACACCTCAGCCGACAGGAGTTGATTTTACAAACAGCGCCTCGCCGCCCGAACCGGCCGGCTCAATAAGGCATTTCGGCGGAGAATGGAATGGAAACCTGTTTGTGGCGGGAGCTACCCCCCCAGCGTCGAAAAATGGCATCGGACAGGGCGAATCCCTGACAATCCGATTCAACTATATGAATATCAATTTTAACGACCTGCAGGAAGCTTTATCTAATCCGACGGCATTTCGTATTGCCCAACACGTGCAATGCCTGCCTAATAACAAGAGTATATGGACCGTGACACCTTTGCCCCTTCCGTCAACCATGACGTTACTTGTATCGGGCCTTCTTGCTGTTACATCCGGTAAAAAAGTGAAAAAAAATCTCGGCTGGAGCCGGTAATGGTTACTCCGGAAAATTCACTTTTTCGCTGATGATGTATTTGGGGCGATCGAGGATTTCGACATAGGCCCGGCCGAGGTACGCCCCGACCAAGCCGAGGCCCAGGAGTTCGATGGCAACCAGAATAAAAATGCAGAACATCAAGCCGCTGATCGCACCAAAGAGCCAGCCGATGCAGCTTACTCCGATGAGAATTGCGCCGGCGAGTGTACCGAAACACAATGGTTTTCGCGAAAGGTCGAAAATACCACCGACCAGCAGGTTGAGCAGCTGGCGGAAGGTGAATCGGCTTTTACCGCTCATTCGAGCCTGAACTTCGTATTCAACTGTGGTCTGCTGAAACCCGATCCACGCCACCAGGCCGCGAATCATGGGGGCGACTTCGGGCAATGCTTTGAGCTGGTCCAGAACACAGCGGTCGATAAGACGAAAGTCGGCACATTCCGGCGCAATAGGCCGATCGGCAAACCAGTTGATGACGTGATAGGCCCATTTGACCAGAGTCCGTCTGGACCCCGCAACGCCGACTTGGGCCGGCACTCGAACCGTTTGAACAACCTTATTGCCCTGCTCCCAGAGTTCGATCAGCCGGGGAAAAAACTCCGGTGGATGCTGGCCGTCACCATCCATCGTAATCACGGCATCGGCATCGACGCAGTCCATTCCCGCCTTGATGGCAGCCTGATGGCCAAAATTACGGGACAGTCGAACTATAGAAATAGGCATCCCCCCATCCAGCCGGGCGATAAGCTTCTTCACCGTTTCATCCACGCTGCCGTCGTCCACAAAAAAGAATTTCCATCGATACCGCGAAATCTCCGCCGTTTCACGATCCAGCCGATCGCACAGCTCATCGATGTTGGCCTGTTCGTTAAAAACCGGAATGACCACCGCCACCGTTTTTTGTCGTTCCATTTGCATCGCCCCCTACTCCACACGATAATTGAGAACATAATCCACCTCATCCAGCAACCGAATCACGGCTTCCTGCTCGTTTTTCCCCTTGATACGCATTTCATACTCCACTTCAACAAATGGATCGGTCTTATTTTTACGAACGCTCAGATCGATCACCTTCCAACCGCGGTCATGAAGTCGGTCTCTTAATTTGTATATATTGTCCTGAGGCCCGCCGATCTGAACGATTACATTTTTATACCAATCTCTGGCAATTTCCCGCTCCATCCCGCTGACGATAATGAGGGTAAAAATCATCAGTGCCGATCCGAGAAACGAGAGCAGATAAAATCCGAAGCCGAACCCCATGCCGATCGTGGCGACACACCAGACCGAGGCAGCGGTCGTCAACCCCCGCACCGATTTTCCCAGTTTGATGATCGTACCGGCGCCGAGAAATCCGATACCGGTTATCATGCCTGCGGCGATCCGGCTGACATCGACGCGAGCCATCATTTCCGGACCGGCATTGACCAGCTTGGTCAGTTCAAGAGAAGCTATCGAGAGAATAGCGGCGCCAAGGGCCACAAGAATATGAGTTCGCAATCCCGCAGGCCGGCCTCGATATTCGCGTTCAACGCCCACCATTGCTCCCGCTGCCACCGCCAGCAGCAAACGAAGAACATATCCAAACTCCGAAGGTAATGGATTAACGACTAGTAAACAATCTTGCATGAAATTCCTCCCATGAGGTCTTTTTGATGGTCATTTTAACCCGCCGTGAACAGGACTGCAAGTCTATGGCCCACCGGAGAAAAGAACGCTGCTGACAAAACGATTTTACCCCGCGCCTTGATTTCAGCAGGCATTTGTTTAAACTTCAGACAGAAAGAGGGAAAATCATGTTTACACTCACATGCGAACAGGTTCGAAAAATTGATCGGCTGGCGGTCGAACGTTATGCAATGCCGTCGATTATTCTCATGGAAAACGCGGGTCGAAACGCCGCAGAAATTATCCGCCGTTCGTATGCGCATCTGACGAATCCGCGAGCGGGAATCGTCTGCGGCCCAGGCAACAACGGCGGAGACGGGTTCGTCATCGCCCGACATCTGGCCAATGCCGGCTGGATAGTGCAGATTCTCCTGGCCGCTGCTACGGAAAAACTCAAAGGCGATGCCCTCACAAATTACACTATCGTCTCGAAAATGGATTTGCCGATCGCTGGCGCCAAAGATGCAGATTCAGTCCTGGCCAAAACTGATGTCCTCATCGACGCCATGCTCGGAACGGGATTCACCGGCCGGCCAATCCATTTAC
>CAYMXC010000103.1:0-8644 GCA_964394135.1 uncultured Phycisphaerae bacterium | reverse complement strand
TGAAGTTCGGATGGGGAGCAATAAGACAATCTATCGTGGAGGATTCAAGGACAATCAGGTGACGATGCAGATTATTCAGGCGGGACAGACGACGGAACATAAGTTCAAAGTTCCCGCTGACACGGTGCTTGCCTGGGGAGATTTTCTGCAGACGCGAAGCCGGCTGAGCAAAGTCGGTGAAAAGTTTGTTTCGCACGCGTATGATCCGACATTGGGGCCTGGCAGGATCATGAGCTCCGAAGTGCAAGTTGTTGGGCCCGCGAGTATGCGGGCCGGGGGGAAAACGATCTCTGGAATTCAGATTGTCAGCCGATGCGAGGAACTCGGTCCTTATCCGGTGACGTCGATTGTCGATTGCGAAGGGTTGCTGCTGGCGACCGAGATTCAGTTGGGATTTATCAAGGTTCAGGTAGTGGCTACGGACAAAGAATCAGCCATTTCGAAACTTCAGCGGGAGGATATTTTTACTGATTCCTTTGTGAAACCGACTAGGCCGATCAAAATTGCTGCCGGTCGGCCGTTGAAATTGAAGATATCGGCGTCCGAAGGAATTGCATTGCCGGAGCTTCCGCGGACGGGCATGCAGAAGATCGTTTCGCGAACATCCGGTGCGGTGGTGATTCAAATTGAGCCGGCTGGTTCGGTGAGGCGGGAAATGGAGAAGGTCAAGCCCGAAGCCGATACACTGGCGAACTCATCGTTTGTTAAATTGGACGATCCGCTGCTGGTTCAGCTGGCCGGCCGGGGTGCGGGATCGTCGAAAGATCCTGCGAAGATCGCGGATCAGCTGTGCCATTTTGTTCATTCATATATCGGGGATAAAAATCTGGCTACGCCGTTTGCCACGGCTAGCGAGACGGCCAGGAGCAAGACCGGGGATTGTTCTGAACATGCAGTACTTTTGACGGCTCTGGCCCGGATCAAAAAAATCCCTGCCCGCGTGGTAATGGGGCTGGTTTACACCGACGACAAGGGGCCATATGGGGCGTTCGGTTATCACATGTGGACTCAGGTATGGATATCAGGGCGATGGATGGATATGGACCCGACGTTTGACCAGACGGAGCCGGACCAAACCCACATAGCGCTTGCCTTGTTTGATTTGTCCGATGGGACGTTTGCCAAGCAGGCGGTGAAACTGGTCCGATTTCTGGGACAATTGAAGATTGAACCGGTGAATTGACGTCAGGAATCAATCACTTATCATGTCGGCATATTGTAACGAACGTGTTGAACTTCACGGTTGATCCACGTAGAATCTGGCTCTATGAAACAACGAAATAAAGTGGTCGATTATCTTGTTTATTTGGCGTTGCGGGTGCTGGTGATGATATTTCACCTGTTTCCCATCGATGCCAATTTGCGAACGTCGCGGTGGATAGGCTCCGTGATGTGGCTTATCATTAATCGGAACATTCCTGTTCTCAACAAGATTCTCAAACGCAAGCACCGTGAGCAGATCATGGACAATCTGCATCATGCCCTGGGTGACATTTACACTGAGGCCCAGCTGGAGGAAATTGCAAAGCAGTCGTGCGAAAACCTGGTTATGTTCGCGATGGAGTTTCTGTTTACCGTCCGGTTGATTTCCAGGTATACCTGGCATAGATACATCACGTTGAAAAATTTCGAGCCGGCGTTGAAGGTCCTGCTGGAAAATCGCGGTGCGATCATGCTGACAGGCCATTACGGAAATTTCGAGCTTACGGGATATCTGCTGGCGACGCTGGGCTTCGAGATGGTTGCCGTGATGAGGCCGCTGGACAATCCATATTTGAATCGCTATATCGTTGACGTTCGTGAACAGCATGGGCTGAGCCTGCTGTACAAAAAGGGTGCTGCGGCGAACATGGAGAAAACGATTCAGGACGGCTCAATTCTCAGTTTTATCGCAGACCAGGACGCGGGGCGGAAGGGCGTTTTTGTGGACTTTTTCGGTCGCAAGGCTTCGACCTACCGGAGCATTGCACTGGTTGCCAGGGAAATGAAGGTGCCCATTATCGTCGGAGGTTCGCGTCGGACAAGCCGGGACAAGTTCAGGCACGAAGTTGAGCTTGAAGAGATCATTTATCCTTCCGATTGGCAGGGACAGGCCGATGAGGTGGAATACATCACACAACGGTTCAGCCTGGCGCTGGAACGGATGATCCGGAAAGAGCCTGGGCAATACCTTTGGCTGCATCGGCGATGGAAAACCCGCCCGCCGGAAGAACGCGAGGTGGGGACTGCCGGGCTAAATCAAAAAGAGAATAAGAAGAAAACGAAAAAACAAAAAAAGTAGAAACCATGCCCGATGGTTAACCCCAAGATCGGGAAAATCGATTATTGGCCGAAGGGCGTCGGTGTGGGAGTTGCCGGGGGCGTGGAAATGGCTTTGACGATGAATTCCTTGGTCGTCGGATCCTGCTGGAAGTGAATTTCAATTGAGTAGCCGGTAAAATAATCCACGCCAACGTGGAATCGAGTTGGATTACATACACCGACGGATTGGGGAGAATTAGGATCGGTGACGTCAAAAAATTCGATCTGATCATTGATGCTATTTGGATCGATTCCGGTGGGTTTGTTGATTGTCACTGCCTTACGAAGGTCGGGGCCGGCGATATCGATTTGTCGGGTAGTGTTGATCGTGAACTCCTGTGATGTCTGGCTGGATTCCAGTGTCAGGTCATCGACCTGGACATTTTTCGTCAAATCCAGTGGATTATAGGCTCCCCACCAGGTTACGACGCGATATGGTGTTTCGTTGACAAAGGAAACTTTTATTGAGTCGGCCAGGGAGGCGGTAAAGTTCAACCAGCCTGGGCTCGAGCAACCCATGATAATCACTGCTGCCATAGCCATCGTTGCCGCGATCATCAGACCGTATTTGATTTTCATCTCGTTAACTCCTATTTCACCGGTCAATAGCAAAAGACACAGATGCGCTGTTAACCCGTATATCCTATTTTCGGCAAATTCTTCATAGATCTTTCAATCGCTTCCTGTGGATATTCATAATCCTCGAGCGCGCCGTCGAGATAGGATTCATAGGCGGCCATGTCGAAATGTCCGTGGCCGCTGAGGGTAAAGACGATAACTTTCGGTTCATTGTTCTTTTTGGCTTCGAGAGCTTCGTCGATGGCGGTTCGGATGGCATGTGCACTTTCCGGGGCTGGGACGATTCCTTCAGTGTTGATAAAGATTCTGGCCGCATCGAAAATGGCAGTCTGCTGACAGGTGACAGCCTCCACGATTCCCATTTTTTTGAGCGTGCTGAGCAGAGGCGACTGGCCATGATATCGGAGTCCGCCGGCGTGGATGGCTGGGGGGACGTAATCGTGCCCAAGTGTGTACATCTTCAGTAGCGGCGTCAGTTTTGCGGTATCGCCGTAATCATAAGCAAATTGGCCCCTGCAAAGCGACGGGCAACTTGCAGGCTCGACCGCAACGAAGCGGATATTGGCACCACTTAGGCGATCGGGTACGAATGGAAAGACCATGCCCGCAAAATTGCTTCCACCGCCTGTGCAGGCGATCAGTACATCGGGTTTTTCGTTGATGCTTTTGAGCTGTTCCTTGATTTCCAGGCCGATAACGGTCTGATGTAGCATCACGTGATTGAGAACGCTGCCGAGAGTGTAATGGCTGTCGGACCGTTTGGCGGCATCTTCGACTGCCTCGGAAATGGCGATGCCGAGGGAGCCTGAGGTATCGGGATATTCTGCGCGGATTCGTCGCCCGCACTCGGTCTGATCTGTCGGCGAGGCCAGGACCTTGGCACCCCATAAACGCATCAGCGTGCGACGGAAGGGTTTTTGCTGATAACTGCAGCGGACCATATAGACGAGTACTTCCAGACCGAATTTCTGGCATGCGTAAGCCAGCGCTGAACCCCACTGGCCGGCTCCGGTCTCCGTTGTCAGCCGCTTTATGCCCTCGATCTTGTTATAGAAGGCCTGTGGAATGGCAGTATTGGTCTTGTGGCTGCCAGGAGGACTGGTGCCTTCGTGTTTGTAATAAATCCTTGCGGGTGTCTGCAGATACTGCTCGAGCTGGCGTGCACGGATGAGCATCGTGGGTCGGAAAACAGCATACTGGTCCAGAACCTGGTCTGGAATGGAAATCCATCGGTCGGTCGAAATTTCCTGTTCGATCAGGGCTTTGGCAAAGAGCGTTTCAAGTTTTTTCGGATCCATTGGTTTGCCGGTTTCAGGGTCCAGTGGAGGGGCAAGATTTTCTTGAATATCAGCCGCAACGTTGTACCATGCCCTTGGCAACTGGTCCGCCCGAAGCAGAATCTTGTTATTAACCATTTAAATCTCCATCATTTTAGGCGAAATGACTATTTGCTTATTGTATCCCAAGGAAGAGAATTGTGCAAAACTGAAAATCAACTGGCGGCAGAGGCGAAATCGGAAATCAGCAAAATTATCAAAGCACCTGGACGGCGGAATCTGGTTCACTGAAATAGAGCCAGGCACTGGCGAGGCGTGTTTTTACGATTTCTGTGACGGCGCGAGTGTAAAGGACGACCTGCGTTCGGTAGTGATCGGTCATGCGGTCCACATCGCCGGCGGTGATGTTATTGGTTTTGTAGTCTACGATTACCAGCCCATCGGGGGTTCCGATCAGACAATCGATAATGCCCTGGATGATGACAGGCTCGTGGACTTCGGCGGGACGGAGATGGTCGGGAAGACTGCCTGCTGGCAGCGCGAAGGTAAACGGCAGTTCGCGATAGACGCGGTCGCGATATTCAAGCATGAGCCGGCCTGGTTGTGTAGTGAAAAACCGTTCTACCTTGGCAGGATCCACCATCTGGGCCTGGGCGGCAGACAACGTCTGCTGTTTAACCAGCGATTCCATCTGCCTGTGGATGTTGTCGGCATCCATCGGTTGACTCAGATCGAGGTGTTGTAGAAATGTGTGCCAGGCCAGGCCGCGATCGATGGCCGATCGATTTTCGGCGTTGGGCAGTCGAATGGATGTGGAATCAAACAGGTTTCCGGATACGCCGAGTGAAAAGTCGTCAGTAGCGGCCGCCTGGTCAGCAGTATCGGCGCGTTGTGTGAGTTCGGTGACGGAAAAATGAGTAGGCATAGTACAGAGCTGGCGATGGGGATATTGCCAATCGAGGATGGCTAAAAGTTTGTCCACGGATTTCTGAACAGCGGTCGGCGCATCACTGGTTTGGGACGACGAGGCCAGTTCGGCAAGTGGCGTTGACGCCTGGGTAACCTGTTTTTCTGGCGAGGTTCGTTCGTTAACCCAGCGAGCCTGAGCAAGCGGCGGATGGAAAATAAAATTCAAAGTTTCAAACGATGTTTGAATTTTCCTATCGGAACGGAGTGTTTGAATCAGATCGGTTTGACCTTTCGGCGAAGCTGCCAGAGCGGCGCATATCCACTGAAGCGGACTTTGGCGATTTGCGACCTGGCTGGGCGGAAGTTTCCCGTTTGGAACTATCTGTCCGATATTTTTGGCAAGATTTTCAGATTTGTCGCCGCCGATCAGAATGAGTTTTTCTCTGGCCCTGGTCATAGCCACATAAAGCAGTCGTAATTCTTCCGCAACGGATTTGTTTCGGGTTTTATCGGCCAGGGCCAGAAATGGCAGGGTGCTTGCCCGCGTCAAGCGGCGTGGATCGACCTCTTTCATTCCGATGATCAGGTCGCGATCGATAAGAAAATCGCCGCGAATTTCTGTCAGATTGATCTTTCGACCGAGGTTTCCGAGAATGACGACGGGAAATTCCAAGCCTTTGGCGGCATGGACGGACATGATTCTGATGCCACTGCCAAGACAGTTCTGCGTGGAGGAAACCGGAGCGGATCGCTGTGCGAGCAGATCGAGATATTCGAGAAAATCAGTCAGATCGCTT
Source organism: uncultured Phycisphaerae bacterium (assembly GCA_964394135.1). Taxonomy (GTDB): domain Bacteria; phylum Planctomycetota; class Phycisphaerae; order JAAYCJ01; family JAAYCJ01; genus CAYMXC01. Next base: position 2,781 of record CAYMXC010000103.1, on the reverse strand, counting down.
CTGCCATCGGCACTGAAGCTCAAGGCTAGTTGAAAAAATTGATCCAGATTTTCCTCGCCGTGGAGACCCGGCAGAGCGGCTCGGACGTAATGGGGATAACCGGTCTCAAGATAAATCCGCTGGACGAGTTCGGCCACTGAGCAGCAGCCGGCGGTGCGTCGCCAGCGTTCGTAGCGATCCAGAAACGAACTCAGCTTTTGACTTGCCGGATTCAGGGGAGCGTCGTTGACAAATTTGAGCAGGGCCTGATAGAGTGGGCCTGAATCGCTCAGCCGAATCTGTGCCAGTTCATTAATGGTTGCGCCGACCAGCGGACTGCGAAGAACGGTGGCCAGCGGGATATCGTGAAACGGGTTGTCGATAATCCGCAAAAGGGAAACGATATCGGTGATTTCGGGAAATTCGAGAAATGCTTCGATTTGTTCGCAATAGGCGTTTAGGCCCATTCGGCGTAGCGTCGTGATGTAAGTTCCGGCGACGTTTCGCAAATTGCGCAGGAGGATGACGATATCTTCCGGCTCGACGGTCTTGGTACCCCGATTGAGGCTGACCGGCATTTTGGATTCGAGCAGCTCGCGTATTCGCCGTGCCGCCAAACTGGCTTCACGCGCGGTGAACTCCATTTCCGCCAGTTCGTTTTCTTCCTCGGACGAGTCGTCAAAAACTTCGATTTTTCGTTCGAGAAAATGAAACTCCGGCTTGGCGTCGAAATCTGGAGGTGTAAAATCGGCGCCGCAGACCAGTTGGCTGGGCCGGTCGTATTCCAGTTCCACCTCGCCGCCGGTGAGCAGAGGAGTGAAGATTGCGTTGACCAGATCGATTACCTCTCTCCGGGAACGGAAATTGTCGGCCAGGTCGATTCGATGCAATCCGCGCGAGTTGCCGGGCTTCGCAATCCGATAGAGTCGCTGAAAAATTTCCGGCTCAGCCTGGCGAAAACGATAAATGCTCTGCTTGACGTCGCCGACCATGAAAAGGTTCGAACATCGATCGGAAAAGTTTGCATCAGGCCGGCACAGGCGGCGGATGATCGTGTCCTGCAGTTCGTTGACGTCCTGATATTCGTCAACCATGACGAACCGGAACTGTCGGCGGTACGTTTCCGTAATTTCGGGATCGTCGAGCACGCGGAGTGCAAATCGCTGAAGGTCGTCGTATTCCATTTGTCCGCGTGCCTGTTTGGCGGCGGTTAATCGTTGTGTGAACAGGTCCACCAGATTCAGCAGTGTGTCAAGCAGATCGGCCTGGGCGGCGAGCCTGTTTTTCATATCCGGATGTAAGGCCTGGGCAAATTCTTTGGCAATTTCCTTGATTCGATCTTTGGCTGCGTCTAGCTGTTCCTTAACGGGCGTCCACCAGATTTTTTCCTCTTCCTTGCGAATCTGAGGACTGCGGGGCAGAGCGGTTTCCAGTTCCGCGAGCATATCGGTGTTGCGGTCCGCATCGAGAAGTTTGCGATATCGATGAACCAGTTCGATCAATTCGATCATATATCGGTCCAGTTTTTCGTTGCACTGGGGAGTTATCTGATCGCGATATTTTTCGAATTCCCGACAAATATCGTTGAAACTTGTAAGCCATCGATGCTTCATGTATTGCCAGGCGGCAAGTCGCGTCAGGTCGAGTTCGGGTGTTCGAAGTTCCGACGCCATTGCACGTGCCTGATTGAGCCATCGTTCCGGCTGGGCTATTGAGCCGAGAAACGCATGAATTTTTAGTATGATTAGTGCGACGCCGGCATCGACACGACGTCCGCCGTATCGCTCGACAAACTCTCGGAATCGCATACCGGCAGCATCGGATTGTCCATAGAAAAGCTCAAAAAGATCATCGAGAATTCGACTTTTCAGAAGATCCGCCTGCTGGGGTGGAAGGATATCCACGTCGTCGCTGATGCCGAGCCGATGATAGTTTTCACGGACGATGCGGAGGCACAGCGAATGAATCGTGCTGATCTGAGTGCGGTCGAGCCGGTGAAGCTGGCGGCGGAGGAAGTCGCGCGTTTCCGGCCGGACGGTCTGGACGATTTCGGCGTCCAGTCGATTTCGAAAACGTGTTTTCAGTTCCTCTGCGGCAGCGTCGGTGAAAGTGACGATAAGAAGTTCATCGACGTTGGCCAGTTCCGCCGCGACGATCTGCCATGCCCGTTCGATAAGAACAGAGGTTTTACCCGTGCCCGCTGAGGCAGAGACGATCACTTCTCCCTCTCGCCGGTTGATGGCATCGCGCTGAGCCGGTTTCCAATTTTTAGGTTCATTCGACATTGGCGGGCTCCTGCAGCGATTTCAAAATATCTTCTTTTGAATCGTTGGCGGCGATTCGATAGCGATTGACGGCGGAATTGAACCGGCAAACGCCGCGATAATCGCATTGCGGGCACACACTGACATGACCGTCATAATAGGGACGTATGCTGATTTTCCCGTTTATAATGTCCTGCAGACCCGCCGTGATCATCCGATGTGTTTTCTGGAGAATTTCATCTATTGCGATTCGACTGATTGCCTGAACCGGGCCATTGGCTGAGTTGTCTTTTTTCAATTTGATGCGGTACGGAAACCCGTTGGAATCCTGATCGCCGAGGAGCTCAAGACCGTCCTGGCAGACAAGTCCGCTGCCTGGAAATTGACATTCGATGTCGTTGACGCTATCGACTTTTACCCGCTGAGGACGCAGCGGTAGAAACAAGGCCCCGGCTGGAAACCGGAGATTTCGATTTCCAGCGACTGCGGCCAGAAGATAACCTGGCAACTGCATTTGTATTCCCGCCAACCAGTCCTT
>CAYMXC010000102.1:0-8668 GCA_964394135.1 uncultured Phycisphaerae bacterium | reverse complement strand
GGGGCGGAGGAACAGATGTCGAAGCTGGTGCGTGAGCAGATGGCCGACGTGCCCGGCGTGAGGACCAAGATCGTGATCGGGCGCCCCTTCGTCGAAATTGTTCAATATGCGAAGGATGAGGCGATCGACATGATCATTATCGCGACCCACGGACGTTCGGGATTGCAGCATGTCCTGATGGGCTCGGTTGTGGATCGCGTAGTTCGGAAGGCTCCGTGCCCGGTGCTGGTCGTCCGATCGCAGGAACATGAATTTTTGACGCAGTGATGTTTTGAGAATAGTTCGGAGAGAAGATGGTGCGTCAAGGCGCACCTTGGTGGAGGAATTTTTCGAGGATCATGAGGGACCAGATGCGGGCGGAATGATCGTACATGCCGTTGAGGTGTTCGGCGAGGAGTCGAACGAGATAGACGTTATCGACGAGACCTGTTTTGACGATGCGGCAGCCGGGGCCGAGGATTTGCCGCATTTGGGGTTGCAGTGGTCCGCGAAGCCAGTCGCCCATGGGGACGCCGAAGCCGCGTTTGGGGGCGGCGAGCAATTCTGGTGGAAGCAGATGGCAGAAGGTGTCGCGCAGGATGCGTTTGCCCTGTCGGATGGAGCATCGATAGCGGAGCGGAAGGGAGTGGGCGAATTCCAGAAGCTTGGTATCGAGAAACGGGGAACGCGCCTCGAGAGAACTAGCCATTGAGGCACGATCGATTTTTACGAGCAGATCGCCGGGGAGATAGGCATCGAGGTCGCAGCGGTTGGCCTTTTCGATCATTGATAATGAGTCGGTACAGCCATCGACGAGCTGGGCGATAAAATCGATACGCGAGGTCAATTCGGGTTTAAGTTCGGGGCCGAGGAGGTTTTCGAGCTGACGATCGAAAAAGACCTGCAAAAGCATCGAGTATTGCCGTGCGGGGGAGAAACGTAGTGCGCGGACCAATCGCCAGAAACGGGTTTTCCTGGATCGGAGTTCTGCTCCGGGTCGTGGAATGAATCGCTCGATGAGTTTGCCGAACGGCCGAGCGCCGAGTTTCGAAAGGAAAGAGGTGATGGCCAGGGCGCGATATCGGTCGTAGCCGCAGAATGCCTCGTCGCCGCCGTCGCCGGTTAGGACGACGCGGACATGCACAGAGGCCTGACGGCAGATGAGAGATGTCGGAATGGCGGAGGAATCGGCGAAGGGTTCGTCGTAGATGGCGGCGACCATATCGAGCATGGATTCGACATCGGGTTCGACCATCAGTTCGGTATGATCGGTTTTGTATCGTCGGGCCACGAGGTTCGCCAGGGGCAGTTCGTTGTAGAGTCTGGATTTGAATCCCACGGAAAAAGTTTTTACGGGCGAAGAGGAATTTTGCGCGGCCAGGGCGGTTACGATGGAAGAATCGATTCCGCCGGAGAGCAGAATGCCCAGAGGGACGTCGGCGACGAGTCGTTTGGTTACCGCATCGCGGAGGAGGCAGGTCAATTTTGATTTTGCGGCATGGTAGTCGGAGTCGAAGGAGACGGTGTGCGGGTGATAGTACCTTGTGGCGACGGGCAGGGTTTTATTTTTGAGTTGTCGGTGGTAATTGAGGTCCAATTGGAGGCAATGGCCTGGTGGCAGTTTGAAGATGCCGGAGAAAATCGTTTCCGGGGCGGGGACATAGCCGAAGCGGAAGTAGTCGATGAGGGCGGCCTTGTCGATTTTCGAAGTGGAGCATATTTTTCGGATTGCCTTGAGTTCTGAGGCAAAATACAGCTGATTGTCGATTGATGTGTAGTAGAGAGGTTTTTTGCCTGCGCGATCGACGGCGAGGATAATTTTTCGGCGGCGAAGGTCGGCAAGAGCGAGTGCGAAAAAGCCGTCGATACGGTCGAGGAATTTCATTCCGTGGTTTTCGTAGAGATGTACGATGGGTTCGATATCTCCGGCGGAGGTAAATTGATGTCCTGCGGCGAGGAGGTTTTCGCGTAGTTTTTTGAAATTATAAATTTCACCGTTGCAGATGGCGTGGATGCAGCCGTCTTCGTTGGCGAGTGGCTGGCGGCCTGTGGGGAGGTCGATAATTGCAAGACGGCGGAATGCCAGTGCCAGCTGCCGATCTGGGTCGACATATAAGCCTGCCTCATCCGGCCCACGATGAACGAGGGTTTCGGCCATTTTTTGCGCCGATTGGGGGTCTACCCGCACAGAGTCGTCCAACGATACGATACCCGCAATTCCACACATAATCACTTTCCGGCAAAATTACATTGCCCGTAACCTGTCGATTTGTACAATAGTGAAAGCAACCGTAAAGACATTTACATTTACGTTCGGTTTTAAGAGTATATCGAAATATACATGCAAGGACAATTGTTAAAGAAAGGATATCGTGAATTCGAGGTGGTATAAATCGGGACAAGGCGGGCTGAAGGTAGCCCTTGCGATTGCGGGGGTATTTATCGTCCTGTGGCTTATATTTGTTTCATCGCACGGGCGTGAAGATACATCGAGTCCGAAGATCACTCCTGTGGCGGAGATACCGACGAAGATCGTATTGGATAACGGGATGACCATTCTCTTTCCGCGGGAGGTTCGGTGTGATGACGCTGAGGTTAACCGGTTCGTATCGGATTTTTTGAGTCTTCTGGCGGCGAAAGATTACAAGCAATATCGGCTGAAGGTAACGCATATGCGTGAGCCGATCGACCGTGCGGCTTTCGAGAAGGCTTATGATTTTTTGAAGGAGATCAAGATTCTCGAACTGATAAAAATCAGCGATCCGAAGATCATGAAGGAGGTTGGACTGGAGGATGTTCCGCCGCCTGCGTATCGGCTCAGGGCCAATGCGATGTGGAAAAATGGTCAGGAGCGGAATGTTGAGATTCGGATTTTTCGCGAGAACGGCCAGTGGGTGAGCAGCAATTAATTTTTTACATATTTTTATATTTACATATTCAATATTAGATATTAACCATCACCAGTTACACAAGCTTCGTATTACATCAACAAGCATATAAGGAGATTCAAATAATGGGCAAGACCTACGGATTTGGAATCATCGGAACGGGAATGATCGGGAACTTTCACGCCAAGGCGATTGGCGGGATGTCCAATGGGCGGCTCGTGGCGGTTTATGACCAGGTGGAGCAGCGGGCGAAGGATTTTGCGGCACAATATAACGTAAAGAGTTTTTCCACGCTTGAGTCGTTTCTGAGTAATCCTGAGATGGACGTTGTGACGATCGGGACTCCCAGCGGGAGTCACATGGAACCGACGATCGAGGCTGCTCGTCATGGAAAGCATGTGATTTGCGAGAAGCCGCTGGAAGTGACGCTGGAGCGTATCGATGCGATGATCGAAGCGCATGAGAAGGCTGGGACGAAACTGGGCGGGGTTTTCAACAGCCGGTATGAGCCGTTGAATCAGGCGTTGAAGGTTATCGCAGCCTCCGGCCGAATGGGAAGAATTACTTATGGCGGCGGATACATTCCGTGGTGGCGGACGCAGGAATATTATGATCAGGGTGGATGGCGTGGGACGTGGAAATTCGACGGTGGCGGGGCGTTGATGAATCAGGGGACGCACACGGTGGACCTGCTGATGTGGCTGATGGGCAGCCCTGTGACGAAAGTAGCGGCGTTTACGGCATTGCTGGGCCATACGAAGCTGGAGGTGGAAGACACGGCGGTGGCTGTGTTGCAGTTTGCGAACGGTGCGTTGGGCGTTCTGTTTGCATCGACGGCATTGTGGCCCGGATTTCCTGCGAGAGTTGAAATTGGTGGGACGAGCGGCTCGTTTATCAGCGAATCTGGATGCATCAAGCATTTGCAATTTTTGAAGCCTGAGGCACAGGATGCGGAGATTCTGGATAAGTTCGGCAAGCCGATAGCTTCCGGCGCATCGGATCCCAAGGCCATTACGGCGGACAATCATCGGCGGAATTTTGAATCATTCCTGAAGGCATTGGATGAAAACCGTGAGCCGGATCTCAGTGGTCGCGAGGCTAGAAAAGCGGTTCAGGTAGTATTATCGGTTTATAAATCCGCCCAGACCGGTCAGCCGGTGGAGATTCGATAAAAGTCGGATCTACAGGGGCGTGTAAGGAGAGTTCTATGGTTAGCGATCCGCGGAAAATCCGAGAGAAAAAAGGTTTTATCTGCGACATGGACGGTGTTTTGTATCACGGGACGAAGCTGCTGGACGGCGCGGCGACGTTTGTGGAGTGGCTCAAGCGAGAAAACAAGCAGTATATTTTTCTGACCAACAATTCGGAACGATCGCCGAGGGAGCTGGCGGAGCGGCTGGGGCGTCTTGGTATTGACGTTGATGAGACGCATTTCATGACTTCGGCGTTGGCGACGGCAAGTTTTCTGGCCAATCAATGTCCGAACGGGCGGGCGTATGTGATCGGCGAAGCTGGGCTGATCAATGCGCTGTATGACGTTGGATTTTCGATGGATGACAACAATCCCGATTACGTGGTGGTGGGCGAATCGCGGGCGTATAACTTCGAGAAGATCGAAATCGCCATTCGGCTGGTTCTGAAGGGCGCCAAGCTGATCGGGACAAATTATGATTTGACGGGACCGTCGGAGCGAGGGATTATTCCTGCGTGCCGTGCACTGATTTCACCGATAGAGCTGGCAACTGGGCGCACGGCGTATTTCATCGGCAAGCCTAATCCATTGATCATGCGGAGTTCACTGAAACGGCTTGGATGTTTGCCGGAGGATACGGTGATCATCGGGGACCGGATGGACACGGATATCATTTCGGGGATCGAATCGGAAATCGAGACGGTGCTGGTGCTCAGCGGAATTACGCGGGAAGAGGATCTGATCAGATTTCCGTATCGCCCGAATTATATATTGAATAATGTAGGCATGGTTTGCGAATGAAGCCGGCATGGATAGCCGGCCTGTTAAACCTTCTGACAAAATGGCACCGAATAATTTGATAAAGCTTGTAATCCTTGTTCGTTCTGCTTTCTGCTACAGGTTTTTATGAGGTTGTTTCACTCATGACTCAAGGCGAAACGGCCCAGGAACAATGGACGGTCGGCCGGCTGTTGAGCTGGACGTCGGAGTATTTCAAGAGCAAAGGCTTGGAATCGCCGATGCTGTGCGCTCAGCTTCTGCTGGCGCAGGTTCTGGAATGTTCCAAGGTCGATTTGTACCTTCGGTTTGAGCAGGTGGTGGATCAGGGTCGGCGTGACGCGTATCGACAACTGGTCAAACGTGCTGTGGAGGGCGAGCCGATCGCCTATCTGACGGGGCACAAGGAATTTTTCTCGCTGGATTTTCACGTAAACCGATCGGTGCTGATCCCTCGGCCTGAGACGGAGGTTCTGGTACAGTGGATTATCCGTCGGGTTCGGACGCTTTGGGTAGAGCGGACAGAGCCGCTTCGAATTCTGGATGTAGGGACGGGCAGCGGGTGTATTGCCATTGCGTTGGCCAAGCATTTGCCGAAGCCGGCGAAAATTGTTGCCATTGATAAATCCAAAGCGGCTTTGGACGTTTGCCGTTGCAATATCGAGATGCACAAGGTGGAGGATATGGTAACGGTTCTGGAAAGCGATTTGTTTTCTGGGATCGTGGGTGCAGGGCCGTTTGATTTCATTGTTTCGAATCCGCCATATGTAACTGAAGAAGATTACGCGAGATTGCCGAGACATATAAAGGACTTCGAGCCGCGAGAGGCGCTTGTTGCGGCGGAAGGTGGTCTGGCGGTGATACGCCGGATTGTGGCGGAGGGGGGTAAATATCTTGCGGCTGGGGGTTACGTGGTGATGGAAATCGGATATAATCAGCGTCAAGCGGTGGCGGAACTGCTTGCGGAACATGGATATGAACATGTAGAATTTGAGGTTGACACGGCGGATATCGCTCGTGTTGCGATCGGTCAAAAGAAGGAGTAAGCGATGGATTATTTTGTGATACAAGGCGGCAAACGACTTCGTGGCAAGATTACGATCAGCGGATCGAAGAATGCGGCGCTTCCGATTATGGCGGCGTGTCTGATGTGCGACGAGCCGGTGATTTTGCGAAACATTCCGAATCTAAGCGATATTGAATATATGATCGTGATTTTGGAGAAGCTGGGGGTGAGGGTGGATCGTCTTGAGCCTGGGACTCTGCGGTTGGAAGTGGTTGACAATAGCAATTCCCATGCCGATTACGATATGGTTCGCAAGATGCGTGCGAGCGTGTGCGTGATGGGTCCGCTGCTGGGTCGGCGTAAGAACGTTCAGGTGGCGATGCCCGGCGGCTGCTCGATCGGGACGCGTCCGATCGACCTTCATTTGAAGGGATTCGAATCGCTTGGGGCCGACGTTGAACTGATCGAGGGCGGTGACGTTCTGTGCCGGACGGAAAAGCTCGAAGGTCATGAGATTTTTCTGGGGGGGCATTTCGGGTCGAGCGTGACGGCGACGGCGAACGTTCTGATGGCGGCGGTTTTCGCGGAAGGGACGACGGTTCTCGAATCTGCGGCGTGCGAACCGGAAGTGGAAGATTTGGCGAATTTTCTGAATGCGATGGGTGCGAGAATTACGGGTCAGGGTTCGCCGCGGATCGTGATTGAAGGTGTGGATCGGTTATCGGGCGGGGAGTATACGATCATTCCGGATCGGATCGAGGCAGGAACGTTCATGGTTGCCGCGGCCATTTCCAACAGTGAATTACGGCTTGAGAACTGCCGGACGGAGCACCTTATGGCGGTGACGAAGACGCTGGAAGATATCGGAGTGTTCGTGGAAAAGGACAACGGGGAGGTGATTATCAGCTCGAGCCGGAATCTTCAGCCGGCGGAGATCACTACGCAGCCTTATCCTGGATTTCCGACGGATCTGCAGGCGCAGTTCATGGCGTTATTGTCGCTGGCGGACGGGAACAGCATTGTGACGGAGAAAATCTTCCCGGATCGTTTCCTGCATGTGGCGGAGCTGAATCGGATGGGCGCGAGGCTTCGCAAAGAAGGGCCGACGGTGATCATCGAGGGCGTGAAGAAGTTGATCGGCGCGCCGGTGATGGCGTCGGACCTGCGGGCCAGTGCCGGGTTGGTGATTGCGGGGCTGGTGGGCAAGGGCACGACGGAGATCAGTCGCGTGTATCACATCGATCGCGGCTACGATCGGATCGAAGAGAAGCTGCGTGCGGTTGGTGCGGACATCGTTCGGCTGGACGGCAAGGAGTGATCGCCGAGTGACGTGGATTCGATTTTCCGGGAGCAAACGTGGCTGCGGACGATCGCGATTACATTGTGGATATTGACGGCGTGGCGCAAAACGACGGCGATGCCGACGGCGGAGCACCGATGAAAGGTCGGCCGTTCATCAGCATCTACTTCGAATGCTGCGGCGTGTATAACCGTGTGTATCGCAATCGCGAGGGCACGGCGTATGAGGGCCGCTGTCCGAAATGTCTGCGGAAGATCCGCGCGGCGATCGGGCCGGGCGGCACGAGTCAGCGGGTGTTTCGGGCGCAATAGCGACGATCGCGGGCCAACGTGTGCAGCCGAAATGGCTGAGCGATGTAAAACGAGGTATATAGCCGCACAGAGATGCGGATTGGATAGCGTTTATGGCAGTGGATTCGTGGGACGGTTGTGTCAGTCGCGTCGGCGTGTGCGGCGTGTGCCAGACGAAGTTGGAGCCGGAGCAGACGTACTATGCGACGCTGTTTGAGGGCGACGATGGGTACGTGCGACGGGATTTCTGTCTGGCGTGCTGGAAAGATGAATTGCGCGATCAGGCGTTCAGCTTCTGGCAGTCGAGAATCCCGGCCAAGAGCGAAAAGCCCAAGCTGTTTATCGATGACGATGCGTTGAAGCAGATTTTTCGTCGGCTGGTGCAGGCGGACGACGACAAGCGTCGGGCGTTTTGTTTTGTGTTGATGCTGATCATGATGCGTAAGCGGCTGCTGCGGTTCATCGAGACGGTGCACGAGAACAACGTCGAGTTCTGGAGCGTAAAACTAACGGGTGACGAGACGGCGTATCGCGTCGCGGACCCGCATCTCAGTGAGGATCAGTTGGAGCATGTGCAGGAGCAGCTTAACGAAGTGCTGGCGTGCGATGAGTAACGTCATCGGGCGAGCGGGCGTGCGGGGCGTGACGATCGCGGTGATGGCGACGGTGCTGGCGTCGTTGGCGGGGTGCGGGCAGGCGCCGTTTCCGCATCGGCCGTCGTCGGAAGTGTTGGCGATGGTGAATCGCGACGTGGTTCCGGTCCCGATGTTTCGCGCCAAGCATGGCCACATGACGGCGAAGTTGCCGGACGAAACGGGGCGGGTGCGACACATCGATCTGACGGGCGTGAATGTCGTTTTTGTCGCGCCGCGTGGGCTGTATCTGTCGGGCAGTTATCTCGGTCAGCCGGCGTTGCGGATCGGCTCGAACGACGAGACGTATTGGGTGGGCGTGATTCCGAAACTCAACGAACTGAGCTGGGGCTATTGGAAATATGCGGATCGGCCGTGCAATGAGGCCCGCATGGCGGCGCCGACGCGGCTGACGGAAATCCTTGGCCAGTTGCGGATTATGGACATGTCGGGCACCTACCTGGGGCCGGTGCTGCAGGACCGTCCGCCGTATCATGTGTTGATGTATATGGCGGTGGACGAGAAGGGCAATTGGTACGTCGCACGCGAGATTCTGCTGAGCGACGTCAACGATCGGGTCCAGCCGGTGCAGATCGTGTACTAT
>CAYMXC010000101.1:0-8698 GCA_964394135.1 uncultured Phycisphaerae bacterium | reverse complement strand
TATCCTGGAATAAGAAAACCATTATAATGTTCTTTGAAAACAGTATAATGTGCTATTTCGGATCCTGCACCTTGTGCCTCGGTCGGCCGATTTCCTTCCAGTGCGCATCGAGCTTCGCGACGCTGTCATATGCAGCCGCCATGTACATCGAATCGACCAGGGCGATTCGTACCATCGCCTCTGCTACAGGCCCCACCCGCGGCAGAAGCGTAATGGCACGACGTGTGATCGCGGCGAGTTTTTGCTTTTCCATCGTGAATACGTCCACAGTGTCCTGATCCTTTGAAATCGTCGGAGTCGGTTTCACAGCAATTCGCATCACAAGGTCTTCGCCGTTACTGATTCCGCCAAGTAGACCTCCGCAATGATTGGTATGGAACCGGATGGCACCGTCTTCAACAAACGGCTGATCGTTCCACTCGCTGCCGCGCACCTCGGCACATTTGAACCCGTCGCCGAATTCCAATCCCTGAACAGCCCCGATGCTCAGAAGTGCCTGCGCAAGCGTCGCCTTGAGTTTATCAAATACCTGCTCGCCCCACCCTGCAGGAACACCACGCGCTATGATTTCGATCACTCCACCGGCCGTATCGCCTTCGTCGCGAACCTTCAGCAGGTCCTCTTCCATCCGCCTTCCAGCCTCAAGATCCGGGCAGTTAATGTCGTTTTTGCGATAGTTCGCCCGGATTTCTTCATAGCTCATCTCACGCATCTCAATCCCGTGGCTTCGCTTCGTATAAGCCAGAACTTCGATCCCCTCGCGTTTCAGAATCTCTTTGGCGATCGCGCCGCCCGCAACCCGGCTCGCCGTCTCGCGACCGCTCGATCGGCCCGCCCCGCACCAGTCCGCATACTGACCATACTTTACGAAAAATGTATAATTCGCATGCCCAGGCCTGAATACGTCCTTCACCGCGCGATACTGATCGACGTGAATACGCTGTGTATCCACGTTGTAAATGATCAAGCCGATGGGTGCCCCAGTTGTCACGCCCTCGAGTAAACCGGAAACGATTTCCACCTGGTCCGTTTCCTTGCGGGGCGAGTCGATGGGGCTTTGGCCGGGCCGACGCTTGTCCAGTTCCGCCTGAACCATCTCCCGTGTGATCGTCATTCCTGGTGGAACACCGTCCACGATGGTCATCAGACCTCGCCCATAAGATTCACCGCAGCATGTAACGCGAAATAATCTGCCGAACGTATTACCAAGCATCGTAACCTCCATTTCCTTTTAAAATTATTCCTGCATGCGCATCGCGGCCCCCAGTTGACGCATCAGATCGACAAAATTCGGAAACGTCACAGCCGCAGCCTCAGCATCCGTAATCAACACCGGTTCATTGGTCATCAGCCCAGCCAGCGACATCGCCATGACTATCCGGTGATCGCCATGGCCCTGCACTTCGCCCCCGTGAAGCGGCGAACCGCAAATCTCCAGGCCGTCGGGAAATTCCCGAATCTCCGCCCCAAGCCGGCGCAATTCACCTGCCATGACCGCGATGCGATCGGTCTCCTTGATCCGTGCCTGTGCCACATTATACAATCTTGTACGCCCTTCGGCAAAGCAAGCCGTTACCGCCAGCGCCGGCAGCGCATCGGGCGTCGCATTCAAATCCAGTTCCCTACCCTTCAACCGCCCTGCCCTAACGACAATCGCCGATCCGTCAAAATTGATTTCCGCACCCATTTGACGCAGATAATCGATCACCGCCTTGTCGCCTTGCGTGTCCTGCATATCCAGTCCAAGAATGCGAACTTCCTTTCCAGCCAGCGCGCCTGCGCAAAGAAAAAACGTCGCCGAAGAAAAATCGGCGGGAATAGTATAGTCAAATCCCTTGTACCGCTGGCCGCCGGGAATTGAAAAAAACTTGAAATTTCGATTTTCATACCGCACCCCAAGCCGGTCGAGCCATGCCAGAGTCATTTCAACATATGGCTTTTCGTTCAAAAGTTTCAGCTCGATTTCGGAATCACCCTGCGCCAGCGGGCAGTTGATCAGCAACGAGGATAGATATTGACTCGAAACCGCTTCGATCGCCGTTTTCCCTCCGCGAAGTTTCCCGCCGATCACAAATGGCGCCAGCCCGTTATTTCGTGTGCTGTGTGCGCATGCCCCAAGATCGCATAAGCTTTGAAGAAGTGGCCCAGCAGGACGACGCCGTATCTGGTCGTCTCCGGTAAATACAGCTGCACCATTGTCGAGCAACGCGGCGCTTCCCAGTGCCATGCGAAGCGTCGTGCCGGAATTGCCGACATCGATCACGTTTTCAGGAATCGCAGGCCGACCGCAGAATCCTTCCACACGCCAAACGACTCGATCGCCTTCCTGCCCCGTGGTATCAATTTTTGCCCCCAGCGCCCGATAGCAGTTGACGCTGGAAATCGTATCCAGACTTACCAGCGGGCCGTAAAGCGTCGACTGGCCCTCGGCAAGGGCAGAAAATACCACCGCACGGATGGTGTGAGACTTCGATCCAGGCATGCGGACCTGACCGCGCAATTGCGATTTCCATGAAACGAGTTTCAAAATGCACCTCCGGACTTTTATTTTTACCGTGGAATAATAACCAAATAAGGGCGCTTTCGTCAATATGCCATATTGCGTAGTTTTATAAATTTATGGTTTTTTAAATATTATTGCAGACCCTTTGCGGAGGGCTTTTGAGCGGATCTTTCAGGCGCTTTCAGTGGTTCTCTGCCCCACCTCGACAATATACTGGTAAGATTCTCCGGCGTAACAAGCACGCTTTCCAGCGGCGAAGGAGAGTTAACAACCTCATTTCGAAGCCGGGCCAGACAATATTCAGTCGCTTTGTAAACCTGGCTGTAAATATCTTCCACAATCAACGCCTGCGCATGGCCCAATTTCATCGCCTCGAACGCAGCAGGAGTATTGGCAATCGCAAAAACCTGGCCTTTGTACCCCGATAGAACTTTCTGCACCTGCGGCTCAAAAATCCAAGGCCCGGTCGATACAATGGCAAACAGTGTCGGTGCCCGCTGGATAAGCTCCCCAACATCGCGAGCCATCTGCGCCGAATCAACGTAATTGATGGTCTTGAGTGTTTTGATGGACGCGTGCTGTGCCAATTCGTTTCGAAGGGCACTCAGCCGTTGGCGTTGAATCTCGTTTTTCTCCGGCCCTGCCAGTATCGCGATAACCTTGTTACCGCTTGAAGCCGATTGACTCAGTACCTGCGCAAGAACTGTCCCTTCCAGCGAACTGTCGCATGAGACAAAAATATCACGCAGACTTCTTGGAATATCCTGACCGAACACAATCACAGGCCGACCGGATACGGTTATGCCGCGAATTTCCTCGTCGATATTGTAGTCAGGATTTCCGCTTATCACCAGACCCATCACCGTATTGTTTCCGACCTTTGTCGCCAGCAGTTTTTTTATTGCATCCCGATACCCCCCTATCGTGGGATTCTCAATGATTTCAGTAACGATGCGTCCGCGCCCGTCCGCCATCGCTGCTGATTCCGCAGCACGCTTTATAATATCCGCCTGACCTGAGTATTCGGGTCCGACCAGAACTCCTACAACCAGCGGAACAGGACCGGAACGATTGTCACACCCAAGGAGCAATGCGAAAAATAAAAACCATACCGACCAACCTGCACGCCTTGCCTTCTGCATGTCTTTTCTCCGTTTCTACAGGTTTTGGGTTAAGATCTAACAAACTTATTCCGCAATCGCCTGATAAAGTTCCTGTGCCGTCTGAACGACGATCCTCGCACCCGACTCCTCCAGCTCCTTCCGGTCGCGGAACCCCCAAAGAACTCCGATCGCATACATCCCCGCTCGATTGGCGGTCTCCATGTCAATGCACGTGTCGCCGACATAGGCGATGCGATTGGGATCGACCTGCAATTTCCGGGCAATTTGCAGTGCCCCAGTCGGATCAGGTTTCCGCGGCAGGTGATCCGCGTCGCCCTGAAGTATATCGAACTTAAAATCCCCGAACAACCGATTGATCGTCACCCCAACGAAATCATGCGGCTTGTTCGACAAAACCGCGATCTTCAATCCCCGGGCAGACAGCGACTTTACCGCATCCGCAATCCCAGGATACAGCCGCGTCGTATCGAAACAATGGTCAGCGTAATATTGAGTCATCAGTTGAATCGTCTGATCCAGCAGGTCCTGCCGCTCGGCGGGAATCGCGCGTCGGCATAGTTCCGTCCGGCCCGACCCAACAAGATAACGATATTCCTCAATACCGTGCGTCGGCAGACCCAGTTGTTCCAATGCCCAGTTCGTCGCATTAGCAAGGTCCTCGAGAGTGTCCGCAAGAGTCCCGTCCAGATCGAAAATAACCGCAAGAAATTTGACGCCTTCGTTAGCTTTTTCGGAAAACTTCATGATGTACAATATCACCTAATCGCCGTTTGGGAACATGTAATTGATTCTTTTCATCCAACCAGTATTCGACTTTATCCTTCAAAACTTCCACACTCGGTTGCTCCGCCGGGAAACCCAACGCCAGAACGCCGAAAATGCAGTAAGTTTCAGGAATTTGAAATATTTCCTTCACCTTCTCCCGTTTGACAGATCCGATCCAGCAGGACCCAACACCTTCGTTCCATGCCGCCAGAATCATATTCTCCATCGCTGCTGCGGCGTCCGATGCGTTGATCGTATTGATTTCCTTGTCGTGAATCAGAACGATCACATAAGCCGTCGGACGCTTATCGGGCGGCGGATTGCGATTCGGCTGAACATAGGCCGCCCATGCCAACTGGTCAAACAGCTTTTTGCAGTTCCCAGGCTCAAGAACATCGATGAATTCCAGTACCTGGCGATTGGCGGCCGACGGAGCCAACCGTCCGGCGTTTAAAATCCGCTCCAGCAGAGCACAATGAACCGGTCTTTGGTCAAATAGGCGAATCGTTCGCCTTGTCATAATCGCATGATACGTATCCATCGATGCCTCCTTCATGCCACGCAAATGAATTGTGCAAAGCCACGCACACCAACTTTCAACTTCGGCGGCCAACACCATCTCTTATCATAAACGGGCCGACGTATCAACAAGTTTGTTCAGGTTCCCCGTTTCATACCCCGCCAAATCTACTGAAACATAGGTAAAACCGATTTGCTTGAACCTGGCGAGAATTCTGTCGCGAATACCAGATTCGAAAAAACGGCATATATCTTCAGGGCTGACCTCGATACGCGCCAATGGGCCGTGAACGCGAACCCGAACGATTTTAAAACCTTCGATACGAAGGAAATCTTCCGCCTCTTCGATTTGATGAAGGAGTTCCGTATTGATCGGCTGGCCGTAGGCAACACGCGTTGCTAGACATGGACTCGAAGGAAGATCGAAATTTGGCAGGTTCCACTGTTTCGCCAGCAGACGAACCTCGGCCTTGCTGATAAACGCTTCTTTCAGCGGCGATCGAACTCCAAGTTCCTGCATCGCACGAAACCCGGGACGATAGTCGAACTGATCGTCTGAGTTTTCTCCCGCCACAATCGCACGAAGACGCTGCTGATTAGACAGATTCAAAAGTTGTTCCAGAAGAGCTATCATGCAAAAATAACATCGTTGGGCGGTATTTTACAAAAATTCCGCCAGTCGACACGATGGATCCTCCACGAAAACATGTCTCGCGCCGATCAGCTCGGCTATTTCCTGTGCCTGCTTCTTTTCCCACGCTGGATGAAGCGGACCGATCGCAGTTACCGCAAGGGCATTTTCGCGACCCAACGTATCGACCGCAAGTTTCAGTAGAACAGAACTGTCTACCCCGCCCGAAAAAGCAACAAGAACACGCCTCAGCTCAGCCAATATTTCCGACGCATGAGCCACCTTTCGTTCCAAAGGACTGCTATCGCTCATGGTGTGTCTCCTATAAAAATCAACGTCACGTAATATATTATAATTCTAGACCGGACTAAGAGCGGTAGCAACACACCAGGCAGGAAACCCACCTTTTTTACCCTAGCACCAGGAACTCTGAATGAAAACTACGAAATCGCCGTCCCCATATGCGGATAGACCGTAGCTGGCACTTCCTGCATCGCTACATCATATCGAACAAGTCGGGGCTTGGTATTCCGCATGAAAACGATATCCCAGAAATCGATATACCGAATCTTGTACCGGAAGTCGAATTCCAGTTTGACTTCCTGCAACAGTTCATGAATATTCAGATCGCTTCGCCACCCAACCTTGACAAAAAATGGGCTCAGCACTTTCTCCAGCCATGCCATCGGCCGGAAACCCGACTGAAAGTGATTGATGATCACGATCCGACACCCCGGCTTACCTACTCGCTTGATATGATTGAGCAGACAAATGGGGTCCGAAACTACCGTAACAACATGACTTACAAGAATGTGATCAAAACTGTTGTCCTTGAAGGGCATGAACATCGCATCAGCCAGCACCAGCGATGCGTTACGCTGCCCGGAGTTTTCAATCCGTTCCCTCGCCTTAGCCAGCATACCTTCAGAAATGTCAATACCCGTGACAAAACAGTCCCGAGGATACGTTTCAAGCGAAACGCCGGTCCCGATTCCAATATCCAGAACATGTTGGCCGGGTTTGATTTGCATCCGGCTGATAGCATCCCGCTGACGCCGACGAATCATGTTGCCCGCAACCTCATCGTAAAAATGAGCCTGGATATTGTAAATCTTCCGCGTTGAATGTTCTTCCATACCCATAAATTTACTTCCTCAACTTGCTGAATTAATGAAATTGCGTGCAGTTTATCCCAGCTTCACTTCAATAGCAAGCAAACTTTACCCTTCCATTCTATTATCTATCGGTACAATGTTCCTTCCAAACTCTTTATTCTTCAAAAATCCTAAAATCTCTCCCCTCTACGCCATGTCGCCATTTTCGGTAATTTTTCCGTTTTACAATTGATTGTCGCCCCCCTTCCAAGCTAAAATTGTCCATTCCATGACCGGCATGCTTAATGAAGCACGCCGGTGCGCAAATGAATATAACGGCAATTGCCGATGCGGTTTTAATGGCCCAGGTCCTATGCAACGCTTGGCTTGGACAACGGGTCAGGTCCTGACGGAAGCAGCCCACCTGGGTTTAGGCGGGTGCCATAGATCAACCTGGGCCAGTACTTTTAAATTTCATCCTTGTTCCTTCGCCCGGCGAAGGGTCTGTCGTTATGATAAGTCGAGTGTGAACTATGGCATATACGGTTCTGGCAAGGCGATATCGCAGCCGAAATTTCGATGAGCTCGTGGGGCAGGAAGCCGTCGCCACCACCCTGAAAAATGCCATTAACTCCGGCAGGGTCGCACACGCCTATCTCTTTACAGGCACACGCGGCGTGGGAAAAACTTCCACCGCACGTATCCTGGCAAAAGCACTGAACTGCGAAAAAGGACTAACCCCTGACCCCTGCTCTGAATGTGCCATCTGCCGCGATATCGCACGCGGCGAAGACGTCGATGTCATCGAAATCGACGGTGCCAGTAATACCGGAGTTGACGATATCCGCCAGCTCCGAAGCAACGCCATCTATCGACCCGCCAGGGCGCGATTCAAAATCTATATCATCGACGAAGTCCACATGATTTCCACCAGCGCCTTCAACGCCCTGCTCAAAACCCTGGAAGAACCACCGGAACATGTCAAATTCATCTTCGCCACCACAGAACCAAACAAGGTTCCGATCACAATACAGTCCCGCTGCCAGAGATTTGATTTTAAGCCCATCCCAAAGGCCAAAATCGTCCAGCAGCTCGAAAAAATCCTCGCCGATGAGAAAATCCAGGCCGATCAAACCGTTATCGAGCGAGTGGCGCGCCTCGCCAACGGTTCCATGCGCGACGCCCTGAGCCTGCTGGACCAGTTGCTTTCCGTCGGCCGGACAAACCTCACCCCCGAACTGGCAGATCAGTTCCTACCAGTTCCGCCCATCGAACTGTATGCCAAATTGATCGACGACGTTCTGAACCAGGACCCTGCCGGCGTCATCCGTCAGGCCGATCTTATTCTCTCTACCGGAACATCTCCTGGCGATTTTTGCAGCGCTCTGTCAGAATATCTCAGAGATCTCATGGTCGCCTCCGCATGCCCTGCCGACCGCGAGCTGCTGCTGTCGCCGGAAAACCGACACGGACAATTGAAAGACCAGGCCCAGCGGTTAAAACCTCTTCAATGGACCTATGGCATCACCGTGATCGAAGAATTAGCCCGCAGCGTTAAATTTTCCGAACAGGCCAGAACACTCATCGACGCCGCTATGGTCACACTCGCCTATCTGCCGGATCTGATCGATATGAAAAACGCAGCCTCGAATTCACCGGATCCTTCCGACACCTCTGCCGACGATTCCGCAAAAAAAAAAATCTTCCACCGCTAGCTCGTAAACCTCTTGTGCCCTTAGATACCCCACCGGCGACACAGACAATAGCTAAACCTGGTATATCCCCCTACCACGGAGCCCTGGCGGAACCCTTAGTCAAAAAAATCATCGATGTCTTCGACGGCCATCTCATGGATATCAAGCCCGCCTCCAGCCAGAAGTAATCGCTGTACTTTTTCGTTATTCCATTTGATGATTGCATTCTACCCGCCCTATATTTATGATAGTGACCTTACAAATAAATTAAGCCTCATTGGCTGATATTAAATACACGGAGGCCCGTAAAATATGAAAGCAAATGTGACTGCGACCGCCAATCCGACCCAGAGCTTTATCAAAGATCC
>CAYMXC010000100.1:0-8833 GCA_964394135.1 uncultured Phycisphaerae bacterium | reverse complement strand
CATCTAATCAAGGAAGGCAAAGCCAAACTGACCGCATCGCTGGACGATATTCTGGATGAGCTGGGATCGGTGGGTGAGCTTTTGAAAAAATCGGATGGAGTATCGGCGCAGATGCCGGCGAAGTGTTCGGAGAGTTTGCCTGAGCTGATCGGTGCATCGCTTTCGGACGCGGAAAAGACAATATGGAACTTTCTTGGACTGGGCCCTAACGATATTGATACTGTATGCCATACCTGCCGGCTTGAAGCCTCTGCGGTTTCCGCTGCAATGACGACACTCCAATTGAAGGGTCTTATCAAGACTCTTCCCGGCAACCAGTTCACCCGCCGATAAAATCGCAAGAATAAGGACGAAATGCGGGTAGAAAACAATCGTGAGAACCATTTTACGTTTGGATGGTATAATAATAGTATAGAACCTCGTTTTTTAATGGAGGAAGAACGATGCGTTTAATGGTTCGATCTCTGAACGTCAAGGTTACTCCTACTCTTCAAGACTACATTTCACGCCGGTTGGAATTTGCATTGCGTCGATTTTCTGCGCATATCGACCGGGTGGCGATCAACCTGACGGACCTGAATGGTCCCAAGGGCGGATTGGATCAGCATTGCGTCGTTAAAGTATTTTTAAAGCCATCGGGCATAGTGATGGCGGAGGCGACCGACATTACCGTTGAAGCAGCGGTGAATCAGGCGATAGAACGCGTTGTCCGGCAGATTAAAAAATCGCATGAAACCCGATTGACGCTACGGGCACACAAACGGGAAGACAAACTGATCAAGGTCTGACGACGGTTTGTATTTGTTTTTTATCGAATTGTAATGACTGCCGATCCTGTTAATCGGCCGGCTCGAAGGTCGTCCAGGGCCTGGTTGGTATTTTCCAACGTGTAAGGATGGACTGTGGTTTGGACAGGAATTTTTGGCGCCAGGGCCAGGAATTCTTCGGCGTCGCGGCGGGTAAGATTCGCGACGGAACGGATGATGCGTTCATCCCAGAGCAGACGATAGGGAAACGACGGGATATCACTCATGTGGATTCCCGCGCAGACGACGATTCCGCCTTTGTCTACTGCTCGCAGCGCGATGGGCACGAGTTCTCCGACAGGAGCGAAGATGATGGCGGCATCGAGTTTTTCCGGGGGAGTTTCCTGCGATGCGCCCGCCCAGGTTGCGCCGAGCTGACGCGCAAAATTCTGTGATTCGCGGTCGCCTGCGCGAGTGAATGCAAAGATTTCCCTGCCTTGATAACGTGCCACCTGGATGAGGATATGAGCGGAAGAACCAAAGCCGTAAAATCCGATTCGTCGTGCATCGCCGGTCATTCGCAGTGCACGATATCCGATCAGACCGGCACATAGCAGAGGTGCGGCCTGCAGATCGGGGTAGTTTTCAGGAATCGGAAAACAGAAATTTTCGTTAGCGAGAGTTTTTTCTGACAGGCCGCCGTTGATCTGATAGCCGGTGTATGCGGCGTGGTCGCAGAGGTTTTCTCGGCCCGATCGACAGAATCGACACACACCACAACTTCCGCCAAGCCAGGGGATGCCTACCCGTTGGCCTGCCTTGAATCGTGAGGCGCCGGCTCCGACGGCGTAAACGGTGCCGACGATCTGATGGCCTGGGACGATGGGGAGTTTCAGATTAGGCAGTTCACCGTCTACTACGTGGAGGTCCGTTCGGCACAGGCCGCAAACTTTGACGGTGATGAGCAGTTGGTTCGGCCCGACCGACGGTTCGGGAATATCCATCAGCTTCAAAGGTGTGTTTATTTTTTCGAGAACCATTGCCCGCATCGGATTTTCCTCTCAAATTTGAAAGCTTTATATTATTTTATTATGAAAACGAAATAGAATTGTAAATAAAATTCGATCAAAGGGAAAAGTGTTTATGGGTTGGTTAAAACGGTGGCGACGGCGAAAGATTCACAATCGACCAACTACCCCGGCGGAGCGATGGTTTGTCGAATCGATTCCGTTTTATCAGATGCTGCCGATTGAGGATCGCGATGAGCTGAAGGGACATGTGAAGATATTTTTGCATGAAAAACGTTTTGAGGGGTGCGGCGGTCTGGCGATAACCGATGAGATTCGTGTAACGATCGCGGCTGGGGCGTGTATATTGCTGCTGCATCGCGAAACTGATTATTATCCTGGGATGAAGACGATATTGGTATATCCACAGCCGTTTGTGGGGCGGGCGCAGAAAAATCTGGGTGGTGGTACGATTGTGGAAGGATCTGAAGAACGGCTAGGTGAGGCATGGCATCGTGGGCCTGTGATTTTGTCATGGGAAGATGTTCGATACGATATGGAAAATCCGGACGATGGTCATAATGTGATTTTTCACGAATTTGCCCATCAGATCGATTCGACAAGCGGCCAGGGGGATAATTCGCCGGTGTTTCGATCGGCGAATTATGTGAAATGGGTGGCGGTTCTGCAGAAGGAATTTGAAAATTTGCGGAAAAATGTAGAGGATGGGCGCGACACGTTTCTGGACGAATATGGGGCGGAGAGTCCGGCGGAATTTTTCGCGGTAGCGACGGAGGCGTTTTTCGAACAGTCGCGAGAGATGGGTCTGTGGTATCCTGAATTGTATGAGCAGATGAAAATATTCTATCAGCAGGACCCCGGGCAATGGGTTCGATGAGCGTATGCAGACGAGAGAAATGTTCGAGGTGGCGAGAATATCATACTTCGGACAAAATCAGTTCCTCGACGGCATGTGGGTCGGAACTTTTGATGAGTTTGAAGCTATTGACAAATTGACGCAGTGGGCCGAGCCAGTTGCTTGAGATGGTCAGTTCGATACGTGCGGTACCATCGAAATACTCGGTTTGATGAATCTTGGCATGCTGCTTGAGGAAGTTCAGGAGCTTGCCGTTGGTGCAATCGACATCAAGGGTCAGATGGATAGCTGGGCGATTGAAGTACCAGTTGGCCCGTTCGATCAGGATATTGATGTTTTCACCCGTGACGGCTGAAACCGGGATTCCGATAGGGTCGGTCTGCTTGAGGATTTTCAGAACTGCGTCGCGTTCAGGGATGGCGTCGGAGACGCAGTCGATTTTATTGAACACGGTGATGCAATTTTTTTCATTGCACTGGAGCTCCTCCAGGACTTTTTTAACCGTCTGCATCTGCCGGACGGCCTGTGGGTTTGAAGCATCGACGACGTGGAGCAGCAGGTCTGCATGGACGGCCTCTTCGAGAGTGGCCTTGAATGAAGCGATCAGGTGATGCGGTAGATCGCGGACAAAACCGACGGTATCGGAGAGGAGAGCATTTCTGCCCTGTCCAAGATGCCAGCGGCGTGTGCGGGTGTCGAGGGTGGCGAAGAGTTTGTCCTCGACGTAGACGTCGGCACCTGTCAGCGCGTTCATGAGCGTGCTTTTGCCTGCATTGGTGTAGCCGACGAGGCAGATGGTAAATTCGTCGGCCCGGCTGGCGACTTCACGGAGTTTTCTCTCATCGATGCTTTTGAGTTCACGTTTGAGCATGTCGAGTCGTTTTCGGACGATTCGGCGGTCGACTTCGAGCTGTTTTTCACCAGGTCCGCGCGTTCCGATACCGCCGACGACACCGGCACTGCCAGCACCGCCTGCGCCGGCGATTCGTTCGAGGTGGCCCCACATGTGTGTCAGTCGGGGATAGGTATACTGCAGCTGGGCTAGTTCGACCTGGAGTCGGGCTTCCTTGCTGCGGGCGCGAGTGGCGAATATATCGAGGATCAATTCACTTCGGTCGATGACCTTGCATTCGATTATTTTTTCGATGTTTCGGATCTGGCCTGGTGACAGATCATTATCGAAGATGACAACCTGGGCCTTGTGTCGTTTGACGAGTTGAGCCAGTTCGTGGATTTTTCCCTTGCCGAGGTAGTAGGCAGGGTCGACGGCGGGGCGTTTCTGGACAAGGATGTCTACAATCCTGGCGGAAGCTGTCTCCGCCAGTGCGCGTAATTCGTTCAAATGGTCGAAATCATCTACTTTATCCGGGAGAATCAGGGCGACCAGAATCGCCCGTTCCTTTAAGACCGATAACTGTTCCCTCATCTGTTTGGACAATAAAAAGCTCCTATTTTTCTTATCAAATTATAGGAGATCGAGGTGGAATGGGTCAATATGAAGGATGGCGGCAGGGAAAATATTTTTCTGAATATCTGGAATTGGTCTATGGACAAAATCCAAACTGAGAGTATAATATTTGGTTTGCAGAGTTGATAATTAATAATAACGATGGAAGCGAATTTCAGATATCAAGGAGTATAAACGCGTGGCACATTCGTTATCAGCCCAGAAGCGGGTTCGGCAGAATGAAAAGCGTCGGTTGAAAAATCGCGCGGTCAAGAGTGAGATTAAGACGGAAATCAAAAAGTTCCTCGGTCTGGTTCACGATAGGAACATCAGCGGTGCGAAAGAACATTTGCTGAAGGTGTACAAGGAACTCGATCAGGACGCCGCCAAGGGCGTGATTCACAAGAATACGGCGAATCGCCGGAAATCGCGACTGGCGAAGGCTTTGGCTGTGGTTGAGAAGGGCGGAACGGTTACCAGCCAACAGGCAGCGACGAAAAAAGAAGCCTAGTCCAATACGCGAGAAGATGAAATCGAAAATAGAAACCTGTCCCCCTTTGCGGACAGGTTTTTTTATTTTTAAAGTTTTGTATGACGAACAGCCGGTTTCAATTTGTATCTCGTGCGGGCCACAAGCTTGCCAGGGCGATGGATGCTTTTGCAGTCGATCCGTGCAACAAAGTTTGTGCCGACCTTGGAGCCAATGTCGGCGGGTTTACCGATTGTCTGCTTCAACGTGGTGCTGCAAAGGTGTATGCGATTGATACGGGATATGGGGTGCTGGCATATAGGCTTCGCAAGGATCCGCGGGTTGTCGTGCTGGAACGAACCAACGCATTGCACGTTCGTCTTCCGGAATTATGCAATCTGGTGGTGATCGACCTCGGCTGGACGCCTCAGCGACTGATTTTGCCGCATGCAAGGAATCTGATCATTCCCGAAGGACAGATCATTACCCTGGTCAAGCCGCACTATGAGGCGCCGAAGGATTTGCTCCGTGGCGGAGTGCTTTCGCGGGAAGATGCGGAACGGATTTTCCGGGAAATACTTGATGTCGTGGGTAATTGGGGACTGCATGTTGTCCAATGGATTGTTTCACCGCTGCAGGGCACAGGAGGCAATTTCGAATATCTGGTTTTGCTGGAGAAAACATCGGTTTCATCGGAGCCGAAAGGTTGAATACGAGCCGTCGTCCGTTATAATGTTTTATTATGGTAGAGCAGAATCCGAAAGAATATAGTCGCATATGTCCGAATCAGAATTATAAGATCAGTGATGCGGTATGCCGACAGCGACAAATGCGTCATTACGGCGCATGTCAGGCTTGTCCGCATCAGGACCTGGAACAAAAAAGCAACGTCAAGGAAGAAACCCCTGTTACGAGAGGAGCGGTCATGGACAAGATCTTTAAAGCGTATGACATTCGAGGGACATATCCCGATCAGTTGAACGAGGATATTGCATGGCGAATCGGCCATGCGACGGCGCAATTTTTTCGAAGTCAATTGACCGGATATGCCCGCAGCGATCCGAAGCAGAACGTTCTGGCGGTCGGGCGGGACATGCGAAAGAGCAGCCCAGCGTTGTGCAAATCGTTTATTGAGGGCGTTTTGTCGGCTGGAGTCGGCTGTATCGACGTCGGCATGATCGATACGTCGCAGATTTATTTTGCGGTGAACTATCTGCAGACTGCTGGCGCGGTTCAGACGACGGCGAGCCACAATCCTGGGCATTACAACGGATTCAAGATTACCGGCGCAGGCGGCAAGCCGATCGGGCAGGACACCGGTTTGCAGGAGATCAAGCGGATTGCCATGGCAGTTCCGCCGCGAAGTTCTGTTCCCCAGGCAGAATTGACGACACGGGACCTTGCGTCAGAATACAAGACATTCGTACGCGGTTTCCTCAAGGAGCCTGTTCGGAAGTTGAAAATCGTTGTAGACGCGTCGAATGGGATGGGTGGCAAATACTGGCCGTTGTTGTTTGGCGATATCAAGGAGCTGCAGGTGACGGCCCTGAATTTTGAACACACGGGTGATTTCGTTCATGATCCCAATCCACTGGTAGAGTCGAACCTTCGCCAGTTGAGGGATGCGGTTCGCCGGCAGGGTGCGGATATGGGCATCTGTCTCGACGGAGATGCCGATCGGTGCGTACTGGTCGATGAGAGTGGCCAGCCGGTACCGTCGGATCTGTTGACAGCGTTGCTGGGTACTTATTTCATCAAACAGAATCCAGGGACGACCATCGTGTTCGATCTGCGGAGCAGCTGGGTAGTCAAGGAAGAGATTCTGAAGTCAGGTGGTGTGGCGCGACGAGAGCGAGTTGGCCATTCGTTTATGAAGAAGACGATGGCAGATACAAAAGCTGCCTTCGGCGGGGAATTGTCGGGCCATTTCTATTTCCGCGATAATTGGTATTGCGATTCAGGGTTCCTGGCGATCGCGACGGTCTTGAATATTCTGACTGAAACGGGCAAATCGATCAGTCGGTTGATCGCGCCGCTGAGACGATATTCCGCATCGGGTGAGCGGAATTTTATCGCTGAGGACAAAGACCAGCGGATCAAGGCTGTGGCGGAAAAATATAAGGATGCCCAAATCGATTATCTCGACGGCATTACGATCGAATATCCCGACTGGTGGTGCAATATTCGCAAGAGCAACACCGAGCCTCTGCTGCGTCTGAACCTCGAGGCCAAGACCAAAGGGCTGCTGGAAACCAAGGTCCAGGAGATAGCCCCGATGCTCGGCAAGCCGGCGGAACATTAAAGCAGTGTAGCAGGCATTGGTTTTTGACAAAATAAAGAAGGGTGAGTCCATTGGGCTCACCCTTTTAGTTTATTTTTAAGCCGCGTATTCGAACGGCGTTTGAATTACTGAGTCGAAGAAGGATTCGTCGGATTTTCTTCAGAGCGGAATCGGTTGGTGGACGCAGTGATGGTTTGAACTTCGTCCGGGCTGACACCGCCCTGCGTTGTCTGAGCGATCCACTCGCACCATGCCTCGCTGCCCTCACGTTTGAAGCGATCGAAACTTTCGCGGCCGGCCAATTGCTGGAATATCGCCTTTCGGGAATCGATTTTACCAATTCGCTGCATGAGAACCGGTCGCAGAGCCGCAAGCTTTCGGGCGAACGGTTCATATGCACGATCGAGCCAGCCGCCGATGAGGTCTCGGATTCGACCAGCCAGGTAGGGCGAAGCGCCTGCGGTTCCCTCGGCGATCTGAATGGGGCCTCGTTTCAAACCGGCGGGGCCCGTAAAGTCGCACCACTCTGGATCATCGACGACATTGCAGAGCACACCAACCTGTCGGGCGTCTTCGACGATCTGATGGTTAATTTCGCTGCTGTCCGTACATGCAAAGGCCAATGTCGCACCAACGAGGTCGGATTTTTCGTATTCCTTGGCATGCAGAGTTACGTCGGTTCGTTTTGTTAGAATATCACAAAACCGGGGAGAAACGATGTGGACATCAGCCTCACAGCGGCACAGGGCGTCGACTTTTCGTGTTGCAATAGAACCTCCGCCAATGACCACACAGTGCCGTCCCTTAAGGTCTACCAGAATGTAGTATCCTTCCTGCACAGCTCAACCCTCACAAAAACAAGTCCCCAGTAATTATATTTCGTTATCTATTTTATCGAAACATATCAAGGTTTTGTAGTAAAATCCCAATTTTTTCGTTTTTTCGGCGTGTGTCCGATAAACATCCAGCCTGGACAGGATAAAGGGTTAGCCGGAGTTATCGGGCGAATTTTTTGTCCCTTGCCAGGACATCTTCCCGTTGTCTACCGATGAAATTCTGCAGTTTTTCGGTCATGGCCTTGTCGCCGATCGCAAGGATGCGAATAGCCATAAGGGCTGCATTCTTGGCCCCCGGTGAACCGATAGCAACGGCTGCGACAGGTACGCCGGGCGGCATCTGGGAGATAGTGAGCAAGGCGTCAAGGCCGGCTAATGCCCCCGAAGGGACTGGGATGCCGATTACTGGAAGGAGGGTATGGGCGGCAATGAGGCCCGGCAGGGCGGCGGACATGCCCGCTGCGGCGAGAATGACCTTCAGGCCCCTCCCAGCAGCGGAACGGGCATAATCGGTCAGGTCATTCGGCGTTCGATGGGCAGAGAGGATTCGCATTTCATAACCAATGGAGAATTCATCCAATACTTTTAATCCCGCTTCCATCGTTGGAATGTCCGAATCGCTTCCGAGCACGATTCCAACCACCACTGGCCTGTTCGCTGTCATTACATCTGCTCCTTTCAGCTATCAGGGTAGACATTGCTTGGGTTATTTTAACTAGTGGTGGGTGAGAACACAATGAAGATTGAGGAGTTTCTTGAGCTGAGGTGGTCGGTTGATTATGATTAGGCCATGCTTAACGATCGTTATGCGGACTTGAAAGTGATTTTATGCACCATGCTGATTTCAGGGCTGATGGTCCTGTATGCCGGCATAGGCTACGGCGTTGCGCTGGACGATGGTTGGATTCACCTGGCCTTTGCGCGGAATCTGGCTCAGAATCACATCTGGTCGATCAATCCCGACGAGAGCAGCAGCGGGGGAGCCAGTTCGCTTTTGTGGGTGCTGTTGCTGACACCCGGATTCTGGATAACGGGCAATGGACCAGCGATTAGCATGTGTATAAATCTAATATTATTAGTGATGCTGGCGATTTTGATTCGGCGAATCTGGATGGAAGTTGGGGTTCAAGGCGTCATTTGGCCAATTCTGACACTGTCCTGTGGCAATCT
>CAYMXC010000099.1:0-8843 GCA_964394135.1 uncultured Phycisphaerae bacterium | reverse complement strand
ACGCAAGCTTTGAGGGTCTCGTCGATCGATTGGGGAGAATCGGTATCGTTGAGGTTGACTGCAAAGCGTGGTTGGTTGACGAAGGTCTTTTCATGGCGATAGAGCACGGTCTCGCCGCCGAGAACAAGAGATTTATCCGGGCCGAAGGTGACGGATTTGACCGGCGGTTCGGAAGCGGCACCGAGGACCTGCTTGGCTTCTTCGGAAGCATAGGGACATTCGGAAAGACTCGCTTTTGCGCCGGCCAGTTTCATGGCAAAGGCCAGACATGTATTGGAACCGCACTCTTTGCAGTTGGTTTTCGGCAGGAGTTTTAAAATTTGCAGACCGGTCATTGCCATAGTTTATCCTTTCTGATCCATCAGAGCGAGGATCGACCGTTTGGCAGCCATCGCCGCCTGTGGATGGTACATGATCAAGATATCCGCGCCCGCGTAGAGGAAGGCATTGGCTGTAGCCAATTCCCACAAAGCGGCCCGTTTGGTCAGATCGCCCCAGGCAGGAAAGTCTCTGGCGTCGGCCTTGAGTTCCTTGGCCTTGGAACATTCCACGCCGGGCGAGAGGATCATGGGCCCAGCCAGCATTTTGTCGCCGCCGAGAGCGGTCAGCCGAATACGTTCCATGACAGAGTATGTGTACTCCAGGCCGTAACCGAGTGCACCAGTCAGGGGGTCCATGACGATCTGCTCAGGTTTTATGTCCATATTCGACAGCAGGATGTTGAGCTGCTTGGCCATGTTGACGTCGATGGGGGTCTGGGCAACGATCGTGTGGCCATAGGCCATCGCCGCGCCGGCAATTGTGCGATAATTATTGGTTTCGTCCCAGTTGAGCAGTAGGTTTTCGCCCACACAGCCCTGGGCCACGGTTTTCATTACATCGTTGATCTTGTCGAAATGGTTGTGGCCGGTGACGATCAAGGGTACATCGACTGCGGCGAGGACCGACTTGACGAGTTTCAAGGAATCTTCGGGGGAACGATCGCCCTTTTCCGGGTGTGTGCCTTCGAGTCGCACGCTGATCAGGTCCGCACCATATTTTTCCACGCAGACTTTTGCCATTCTGGCCGGATCGTTGAGAAGATCGCCGTAGATTGCCCGCAGAGCCGGCGGATATTTTTCGCTGACCGTGTCGAAGACCTCCATTGCTACAAGCGGCCGATGCGGCATTTGGCCTTCCCAAAGATGGAAGGGCATACAGGTGGCTCCGCCGATCTGATAGATTTTGCCGCGAGTTCCGCCATTGGTTTTGGATCCCAAAGTAACTGTAGCAATCGGCACTTCGCATTTGTCGCGTTTGATGGCGAAAGTTTTGATGGCTGAGATTCGCTCTGCTGCGGTCGGGCCCTGCGGTTTCTTAGGCGTTTCGACAGCGGCGGCGGTTTCGGCAGTTACGGCCGGGGCGGCAGCGGCGCCGAGAAAACGAGTGCTCAGTGTACCGATTATGTCCTGGACAATTTCGCGGGTAAGGGTGGTTTTGAGTTCGGCCAGGATTTGCGATTTCAATTTTTCCACCACATCGGCACTAATCGGCTCACCATTTCCGCCGAACTTTGCAGCAGAGGCAGTTTCGACGGGTGGATCGGTTTTGATTTCTTCGGCTGAGACTTTCGATTGGGGTTCCTTGCGGGCCTGGGCAAAATCCGCCAGGTCCTGCAGTTTCAGGGCAGGATGTCCGACTTTTTCCATGTGGGCCCGGATGCCGGCGGGATCACTGGCGATGGATTCGTCGGCGATTTTGTCCAAAAGGTCCGGCATGCCCTGTTCGGCGAAACGTTTTTTAAGATCATCGGCCAAAAGCTGTTTGAGTTCTTTGGGCATCCAGATTATCCGGGCGTGACCGCCTTCGGCGAAGAGGAATTTTCGAGAAGTCAGAAAGACTTTTCCACAACCCATGAAACCCGGGGTCTGCTGGCCGCCACCGACGTTACCGGCGAGGGTCGAGAAGGTCATGCCGACAGGCGTTTCACCGGTGAATTCGCGGTTGACGACCATAACGCCGTTGCACTCGGGCACGTAGCCGCAAATGACCTCGAAGCATCCGCAGCTGGTCATTGGGCGGTCCATGATCGAGTAGGCACAGAATTCCTGAACTGCCTTGTGGCTTGAAATGTAGACGTAATCGTTGATACCCTTCCAGACACCTTTGATCGGATCGATACACTCGCCCTTCTGCACTGGCTGATTCGGACCGGTTTCGTCGATTTCATACGCAGCCTTGCCGTCGAGCCAGTTGTACGCACCGCAGAGGCCCAATCGCTCGGGCGTAATGATGCAGACGTGGTTGGGAGCGAATGACTGGCACAGCAGACATGAATAGAAGGTTTCCACCGATTCGTCGGTCATCGATTCGAGGCGTCGGTTTCGCTGATCGTAAATCTTTCGGGCGACGGCGACGCGTTTTTCGACTTCTGCAGCATCGGTGACGAGCGTGACTTTGACTTTGTCAACGATGGCGGGATAGTCTGAGAGAAATTTGGCGTGGAGAATTTCACCGTAGTGGCGAAGCCTCAGGCCTTTGTCGAAGCCGCTTTTGGCCACGCGGGTCCAGACGATATCGCGCTGGCCCATGTGCCAGATGCCTTCGGCGCCGTTGACCATGTGGTGAATCTGTCGTTCGAGGATCGGCTCGAAATCGGGCTGCATTTTTCGTCCGGCCACTTCGACCCAGATTGCCAGCGGCAGGACTGATCCCGGCGTAACCGTGTCGATATCCGGGCCGATGATTTCGATTTCGCCGTCGTTAATGTCCTTGAGATCGACGGATGTGACGAATTCGAATGCAGTCGTCCGGTTGCCGCCGAATTCGACGTGAACGTCGGCTTTGCGGATACGTTCGCCTTCAAAGGCCGGTCCGTATGGAACGGGAATGGGGACTTTTGTGACTTTGATCTTGCAGCCGCGGACTTCCAGTGCCTTTTCGACCATGGACTCATAAGGTACACTGGAAACAACATGTTCATAGGTGCACACGCCGGTAGGCAGGATTTGCGGAATCGCGGTATCTGCGATGACTGGAAAACCGTAATTGATCGCACCTGCGGCAGCGGCATATTTTTCTTCATCGACTTCGCCAAGAGCCAGGACAAAGGCGAAAATACGATTTTTGTTGTATCTCAGGTTGCGGGTATAGTCTCCTGGCTTAACGCCGCCGAAAGAGAGCGCGGCACGATTGGCGAACCCCAGGGCGTAGATGAGTGCGGAGACATCTTTACCGAATGGTACGAGTCGGGTTTCCCAGCCGAGCTGAACGCCGGCATCGGCGAGCTGTTCGGCAAACTGCACGCCGCCGGTCGAACCGCCCATGAAGACGTAGATATTTTTCTGCTGAAGTTCACGGGCAATCTGCACAGCGATTTCTTTAGTCGGAGCTGCACCGGTAATGGCGGCGAATCCGGGGGCGGTACCGTCGACGAATTCGATGCCGCGTTCGCGCATAATGACGTCGTTGGCGGCACCAAGCCAGATGCCGTCGATCGGATTGGGACCGATCAGATATTTGCAGGCTTCAATGATTTCCGTAGCAAAGAGAGTCGCCACGCCGGCGTCGAGAGCGTTGCCCAGATAAGGCAGCCAGACTTTTTCCGACGGACGCTGGGGCAGAAGATCCTTGGCCCGATTCAAAATTCGCCGGCAATCGGCCAGCGTTTGTACCTTTTCTCCGGTGAAGGAATAGATGACGGGCAGATAATAGGCGGTGTCCGGGAAGCTGACTTTGCAGCTTTCGCCCTTAGCGGCGACGGCCCGGTCGAGATAGCTTTCGGCCCGGGCGACCCATTTGACTGCGCCGTCGATCGCGCTGGTGCAGATCAGCTTAGACATTGAGTTCTCTCCTGTCTTTCATATCCAGAAGCTTTCGTTCAGCTTTTTTGTTGATACCGAGTTTTTCACGTTTTCGATTGATTATTTCCATAATCAAAGTCACCGCCTCGTGCGGATCGGCACAGTTGTGGAAGGACGCACCGAACATGCCTGCGGTATCCTCATTGAGGAATCGCGTTACGTTTTGCGAACCGGCGATATAGAATGGATGGCCAAGGACGACATCGATACCGGAGGCGACGAAATAAGTTCCGATAGCGACGGCTTTTTCGCTCATCCATTCCGGTGCCACACCGACAACCGGCACATCGCTGAGATCATCGCCCAGGCCTCCCTCGGCGACAACTTCCGTGACTGCGTCGAGAATACGGCTGTTATCCACGCAACTGCCCATGTGCAGAACGGGCGGCATGCCGACGGCTTCGCAGACTTCCCTAAGCCCCGTGCCGGCCTGTTCGAGGGCGGCTTCCGGCGTCAGCATACCCTGCTTGGCAGAGGCAATTGCGGCACAACCAGTCTTGACCACAAGCACGTTTCGTTTTACGAGTTCCGCGGTCAGCGTATTGGTGTAGAAGTCCATCTGAGTTTTTGGATTGTTGCATCCGACGATACCGACCACTCCTTTGATTCGACCCTGTATAATGGCGTCGTTAAGGGGACGAAAGGACGCGCGATAGGTGCCGCCAAGCATATATTTGATTGCATCAACGCTGAAACCGGCAACCAGGGGTTTTGTAACCGCTGGAATATTGACTTTGGCCGGATCACGATTTTTGAAGTTATCGATCGCTTTTTTAAGAAGATCTTTGGCAGACTCCAGGGCGTCATGCTCATTGAAGGATTGATGTTCGGCGCCGATTGTTCTTGCCATATCCGAGGTCGAAACGATTTTGGTATGATAGTGACCGGCGATTTCCGGCAGGCTCGGCATGCAGCACTGAACATCGATGACCATAATCTCCACGGCGCCTGTGAGGATTGCCAATTCCTGCTGAAGGAAATTACCTGCGACGGGAATACCGTGGCGAAGGAGAATTTCATTGGCAGTACAGCAGATGCCGGCGAGAGTAACGCCCTCGCAGCCATTGGCCTTGGCATAGGCGATAATCTCCGGATCGGTCGAAGCCAGGGCAAGCATTTCAGACAGGGCCGGTTCGTGACCATGGACGATGAGGTTGGCAGTCTTTTTGCTCAGGACGCCCAGATTTACATTGCTGCGCACCGGGCTGGGTGTGCCGAAAAGGATATCGGAGACGATGCTGGCGACCCGCGAGCCGCCCCAGCCGTCGGCCAGGGATGTACGGAAAGCATGCAGCAGGAGATTTCGGTAATCGTGATCGACGCCCATATGCGTGCGGTGAAGGGATTCGACAATCATACGATCGACGCCCTGAGGCTCGACGCCGACATTTTTCCAGATCGCCTGCCGTTTGAGCGGGGCCAGCTGAAGGGTGGACAAATTGTCCTCCTGGCTGGTGAATTCTCTGAGAAAAAGATCGGCCAGTTCTCTTGCGTATAGCTGCCACCTTTGCCCTCAGCCACGTTTCGCAGGAGCAGAACCAGGTGCCGGCCGTGATCGGAGTGAGCGGCAGATCCACCGGCCACTTCGCGAAGATAGTTACGGGCGACAATAGTGTCGGCGTCCGCGCCGCAGACGCCGCGTGGAGCCTTGGCAGTGATGCGGCATGGTCCCATGTGACAAACACGACAGCAGATGCCGTTTTTGCCGAAGGTGCACTGGGCCGACTGAAGGTCCATTCGCGTGAAGCAGGTATCGGCACACTCGGCCTGGGCCTTGCGAAGAATTTCAATTGAAGCCGGATCGACCGCACGCTGCTCGGGTTTTCTGATTTCCTTGTCCATCCTGTGATCCTGTTAACAAATTTCGGTTAAAAAACTATCGATTCCTGTAACCACTGCATTTGCGGGGGGTAATTTTCTCAGACTATAGCCATTTTCGTCTGCCCGGGCAAGTTCTTCATCGTCCGGGAGGCTGAAAATCAGGCTGGTTCCGGTATGCCGGAAGATTTGCTCTTTCATATCCGGTGTCAGGTCGCGACGTAGGCGATTGACGAGGATAGCCAGTTTTCCAAAAGAAACTTCCATCTCGCGAGCTAGATCATAAAGCCGTTTGATCGTCTCCAGCCCTCGCCGGGAAGGATCGGCGACAATGATCATCACGTCCGCCTTCTGAACAATTCTGCGAGAGAGATTTTCCAGCCCGGCCTCATTGTCGATAACCACGTAAGGGTAATTTTTTGCGATTTCGCCGATCGTCTGACGAAGGACATTGTTGGCAAAGCAATAGCAGCCCGGTCCTTCCGGCCGGCCCATGGCGATCAGATCGAAATCGTCGGATTCAACAAGGCTCTGGGAAATTTTAAGATTTAATAAGTTTTGTTTCGCTGTACCGGTGAGCATGCCCTGGCCAGCGATCTGCCGCGTATCTTCCCGGACCGCTCCAACCGTTTTGGTAACCTGAACACCCAAGGCAGCGTCCAGGCAGGTGTTCGGATCGGCGTCGACCGCAAGAATGGGTTTCTTTCCGCGTTCGATCAGGCGTGCGACGATCAAGCCAGCGATCGTGGTTTTCCCTACGCCGCCTTTGCCTGTAATAGCAATTGTAAAACTCATAAAATCTTCACTTTCGACTGCCGTTTCGATTCACAAAATTTTGTTTGCCGGTTCGAACTCATTTGCAACTAAAAACCGTTTTTCGCCTTCACGACTTTTGATAGCTGTCCGAGCAAGTTGAATACCTGTTCCGCATCGGCAACTTCCATCGAACCGGTTCCGCAGGACGGAGTGATCAAGGCCTGTTCGAGAAGCAGTTTTTTGTCCAGGCCCGACTTGGCGATCAAATAGTCCATGACATTGTCCAGTTTGGCGACCAGGGTGTCGACTGTCTGCTCGCGAATGGCGACCGAAGTCGGCACGATACCCCAGGCCAATGCTCCACCGCGATTCAAGTGCGTTTTGATCTGGTCCGGATACATCGCAATTGTCTCGCCGTAGGAAAATGCGTCGAAATTGATGATATCCACGCCCGCATCGACCAGGATCGACCATTCGGTGTTACCGCAGCAGTGAATGCCGGCGATCCCGCCTTCGGCATGAACAGCTTCGATGACTTCCGCAAGCAGGCTGACAACGTCCGCCCGCTGAACGGAAACATAGGTGGATGAACCAAACGCGGAGAGGATCGGCTCATCGATGAAACAGATGACGTTTTCGGCGTAGGGTTTGAATTTCCGAATCTGCCAGCGGCACTTGAGGGCCAGGGCCTTGGTGATCATGTCGCGGAATTCTTCATTATAATAAATTGCCCGCTTGTTCTCGTCGACAATAGTCAGGGCGAAGGAGCAGGGACCGGTGGTCTGAACTTTCACAAACGGAAGTTTTCGGCCGAGGTTCTTGAGGCGTTTTTCCAATTCGTAAATTCCCCTGGAAAACTCGGGCGTGATGGCCATCTGGTCCAGATCGCCTGCGCCATCCACGACGGCAAGATAATTTTCATAAAACGCGGCAAAGGATTCGGAATAATCTGCGGCGGTATCGAAGTACATGCGTCGTTTTTCCCGATCGATAACGATGTTAGGCAGGGCTTCTGAATACTGGATTTCCATCTGTTCATTGAGGCCCGTACTGGAAAGCTGGGGCCAGATCGGGGCATCGGGAATATGTGTCAAAACGACATCGACGGCTTTGGCCGGATCCTTGTGTGGAAGCGACCCGATTGCGGTTGCGATACATTTCGGTTTGACGTTCATGTTTTTCCTTTCGTGTTAAAATGCATACGTGGCGAATTTAACGTCGGTCCCGGCGATCCGGGCTATGCAATCGGCTTACGTTTGCCGTTTGATTTTGATCATGAGGCCGTCTTTGTTTCCAGAGTTTTCAGGATATTCGCGAAACGGCCTAGCATATCCTGATCCATGCCGTCGAGTACGGATCGTCCGTCGCGGTCCGCACCGCTCATAGCTGGAGCGTAGGGAATAAATCCAAGAATCTCCCTTTCGGGCAGGCTCTGCCGGATGAAGGCTTCGTGTTCTGGAGTAACGATCTTGTTTGCGATAACGCGAACGTCTTTAAGGCCTATATCCAGGGCCATGCGGAAGATGCGACGGGCACAATCGATGGATCGCTGACCCGGCTCGACTACAACCAAGAGGGTATCTACCGCGCGGGCGGTTGCCCGGCCCAGGTGTTCCACGCCGGCTTCCATATCCATGACCAAAGTTTCATTTTTGCGTAAAATCAAATCCTGTACCAGGGTCTTTAAAAGTGCGCTTTCCGGACACGCACATCCCGACCCACCCGATTCGATCGCGCCAAGGACGAGAAGTGCCACGCCGTTGAGCATATAGGCATACTTGTCGGCGATATCGGAAACCTCGGGGTTGAGCTTGAACATCTGGCCGTACTGGCGGATTTTGGCTCCGGTACGTTCTTCGATGAGGGCTTTTTGCCGTGCGATGGGAATAATCTCAGCCTGCTGAGAGCCTGGGATGCCCAAGGCAGAGGCCAGATTGGCATCGGGATCGGCATCGATGGCAAGAACTTTCTGACCCTGACGGGCCATCAGAATCGCCAGCGTCGCCGCCACGGTCGATTTACCCACGCCACCTTTTCCGGAAATCGCTAATTTCAAAGACAACTCCAAAACACAATAAAACTCATAAATCGTGTCGCCGTTTGTCAGATAATCAATCTTACTGCCGACATGACAAAATCGTCTAGCACTATTGAATTAATTTTTAGTAATTTTGTGTTCCCTCGAGCCGATATCCGTGCGAACCACCGATTGAGCGGGAGGTATAATCCTTCACATCAACCGAGTGATCCCCTTAAAAATGCGACATCAAGTGAAAAAGGCTTTTTTAAAAGCCATTTTGTAAGTCAAGATCGATAGTTGTCAGGGGTTGAAGAAACCGTGTGGATAGCTCCAGCTGAAATGGGCAAGGGTGTCGGCATATTGACTCAGAAGATCATTGTATGGATCGCAGCCGGTCAGGATCGTCA
>CAYMXC010000098.1:0-8883 GCA_964394135.1 uncultured Phycisphaerae bacterium | reverse complement strand
TACGGACTATCCCGGCATGCTGGGTGCGGGTCGACTGAATCTGAACAATTCGCTTCTGCTGGCAGAGACCGCCAAACCGATCGTCAGTACGATTCTGATACAGCTGGCCAGCGATCCCGCTGCCGACCCCATTTACGTTAAGGAACACACGGCAGAAAACTTCCAAGCTCTTGCCGCGTATACCGACGGCAGCACCGTTGATGTGACCGATCGAGTTACGTGGAGTATTCGCCCGACACGTTACGGAAGCTTCAGCAATCTGACAGCCGGTTTATTCAGTGCCCTGCAGGTTCCTGAAAATCGTGAAGTCGTGATCACCGCATGTCTGCCCGATAACGGATTGTGCTTCACCGGTGAAAAGGTTATTACAATCCAGGACGATCCGAACGCTGCTCCCGTCGCCATTAACGGGCCGGATCAGATCGATCCTCTGTCTTCGACAAACTATCAGGCCTTATTCCAGGATGCCGAAGGCCAGAGTACTGATGTAACCGCTAATGTCACATGGGAATTGATCAGCGGAATGGAATATGCGAATTTCGATAACTCCCAGGCTGGTGTCCTTCTGACCAAGAGCGGCAGCGCGGGTCAGAAAATAACCATACGTGCTACTTATATTGATCAGACGGATCGCCGCATATATCAGCAAAGCAAGGATGTTCAGATCAGCAATACGATCAGTCAGATCGCCGGTTTGTTCCTGACGGCACCTGGGGAAGTTGCAGCGGGTTCAAGCCTCAGTCTGACAGCCCAGTTGATTCGCGCCGGTCAGGTTGAGGTTGAAGATGTGACGGCCAATTGCGTCTGGTCGAGTTCACCTGCCGCTGCGGGCAGTTTTGTCGAACCCGGCCGATTCGTTGCTGGGAATGTCACCAGTGAAACCGAGGTCACTTTGAGTGCCCAGTACACCATCAACGGGCAGGTCTATACCGCACAATTGACCACGACGGTAATTCCCGCAGTGGCACAGGGCGTTACGACACAGGACCCAACCAAATCAACGGAAGATGAAAGCGGCACGCCGATTACGAATCTTCTCGGCTCGCTACCGTGCTCTCTGCCTGCAGCGATGGTGTTTGCGGGATTGTTCCTGGCAGGCATGGCGCTATACAGACAAGAATAGAAAAGATGGTGCGTCACGACGCACCCTACCATCTCTGGCCGCCGTGTCACTGTATCGGCAGGAATAATTCGGAGTTCGTAGGAAAGATGGTGCGTTGCGACGCATCCTACCGTATGACAGGAAAAAGGGAATATTGAAAAATTAAAAAAGATGGTCGCAGTTTATGACGGATGAGGTTCGACAAGGATTGATCAGTTGATAATTATCACATCTCGGCCATCAAGCCAGCCCCGCATGAGTCGTTTGATTTCCACGCAAGAGAAATGCTTCATCCACAATTGCTTTTCCATCTCGCCGAGCATCTTATCGGTGACCACGATTAAATGATCGGTTTTAATGGGGTAATGTTCCATCGACCCGGCAGACATGACCTCCTGACCGTCCGCGAATAAAACCAGCACCAGCGTTCCGCGGCCGGCGTCGTCGATAAATCGTGCACAGCACACACCCACCGAGTTCATAAATCGGATCAATGCGTCCTGGGCGGCTGATGCATGGGGTAAGATTTTTTTGCCGATATCCTCCGCCAAAGAAGCTGATTTACTTTCGTGATTCGTCTCGATAACGACAAGGTCGTGATTGGATTTCGCTGTCGAAATCGCTGCAGGGATATGATTTTTTACATCTTCGTCTTTTATTTCTTTTTTCTTTTCCGGATCATAGCCGGATGATTCGTTCAGGATAGGCTCAGCGGCTTGGGCTTGCGATTCGACATCAATCTTCGGTTCGCTCTTATGCGTTGCTAGCCACTCTTCCAACTCATCGAACCAGGCTTCCGATCGCTCTTTCAATTCCGTTCGGGCCAGCAGTTCGCTGACGATTGCACTGTCGGCGAGGGAATATCCCAGATGTTCCAAGGAGTAATTTTCGAAATCCTTTGCCGTTTTGGCCAGGCGTGAATAAACCGTTTGTGCCTGAGCGAAACTCGTGACATCAGTAATAAAAACGCCGACGGGGATTCGAGGCTCGCGTTGTGCCAGCGTTTTGAGTATCTGGTATGAACGAACGAGTTTTTCTCGCTCCGGCGCACCGATCACGCAAACCTGGTCTACCAGTTCGTATAAACGTTCTTCGAAACGGCTGAACTCCGGCCCCCAGCCGATCAGAAGGTAATCCAGTTGGCCGTCCAGTGTGTTCAATCGAGCGGCGACATCGCCACTGCCGGCGGAAACGGTTTCAATTTCAGTTGGGATGTCTTCTTCGTATTCATCAGGCGAAGTCGATTCGATGGTGTTTTTTATTTCGTTGTCCTTGCGAAAATAAACTCGAAGATGAACCGACCAGGCTTCGAGTTTCAGGACTCCGACTGTTTTTCCCTGCCCGGCGAGCATTCGTGCGAACTGACTGAGGGCCTTATTGCCTTCCCATCGCAGATGCGAACTGATTACGCCCAGGATATGAAGCTTACGTTCTGGGTGATCAGAATTTTCATTGAATTCCTCGTCGGGGGTAGATTCTGGAAAAACGGACGGATCAGCCCCAAAGGACTGATCCGTCAACTGCTGCGGTGGTGGTGGGTAGGAATATATTGTTCCATCGGGTCCGGTTCTGCGGATCGTTCGTGCTACCGGAACCGAATGCTCACCGTTTTCACTTTCGTTTTTTCCAGTTATTTCTGCAGTATGACCATTTCCGCCCGTCGAAGCCTGCGAGGATCGCATTTCCGAAAGAAACAGATGCGCAACGCTGGAGATTCGACTCTCGCAATTGGCGGTCATTCCTATTGCACCTCGACAACGGAATTCAATTCGCCGTATGGATTGCTTTCGACGTAAGTGTTATGTGGATCGCTCTGCCATACGCCGTCGACAATGAGCCGATATCGATATCTGCCGGCTTTGAGGGGCAAAGTTGCTTCCCAATCGCCGGCGAGATCGTTATTGAGCCGTTTCAATGGTGTCGCATCGGCGGACCAGTTGTTAAAATCGCCCGCGAGCATGACTGATTTTGCATCGGGATAATGCGCAAGGAACTTTACGCCCTGCGGCGACTGCGATACACCATAGACCAGTTCGAGTTTCCTGTTTTCGGGGGCAGCCTGCACAGATTTGGGTTCCTGCCCCAGCGTCAAGGTCGATTCTTTAAGCAGTTGTTCGGCTCGGAGAGAGAGAGCATTGGCCTTGGCGAGCAGATCCTGATCGTTTTCGGTCGATTCCAAGGTTGGAACCGAGACGACCGTATTTTTGGGCTCCATGATCTCGATGATTTCTGCCGCCAAGCGACAGAAATCCTTGTAGCCTGAGCTGGATGGATCGTATTCATTGATCGCCTGGCCCATCGAGGAGCCTTCCTTGATTTTTGTATTGAAATTGACATGCGATTTGAGCATCAGGTTTCCGAACCGTTTTCGCAGCTCACCTAGCATCTCCCTTCCCAGCTTGGTTCGAACATCATACAAGTTTGCAACGACCTTTATCAGCAGATCCTGGTCGCATTGTTTTTTGAGCATTTCCAGCGTTTCCAATTGCTTGGCCAGGCCGTGCACGGAAAAGAAGCCCGTTTCGACGGGGATCAAAACGCCCTGTGCAGCGCGTAACGCATTGAAGGTGAGAAGCCCAACGGCAGGCGGGCAGTCGATGATGCAATAATCATAAAGATGTGCCACTTTTTTCAAGACATTCGTCAAGCGAAGTTCGCGGCCTGGGACGCCAGAAAACTGCTGTTCGAATGCAGACAATTCGACACTGGAAGGTGCAAGGTCGAAATTTTTTCCGATCTGCCAGGTAATTCGCCCGAGCTCTATCGCGTGATCATCCTCGGCGCACAAGACATCATAAATATTGAGTTCCACCTGATCTTCCGGCACCGCCAGTCCCAGCGCACAATGACCTTGGGGGTCCATATCGACCAGTAAAGTTTTTTTGCCGTTTGTGCTCAGACAGGCCGACAGATTGATGGCTACCGTCGTTTTTCCGCACCCCCCTTTTTGATTTGCAATCGCCAACACTTTCATCATCGCCGAGGTCTCCTTACTATTTTCCCAAACTAAACACCGTACTGAACTTCTTTTCCCCTAAGGCAACTCAGCACGTGTCTATCCCGCAGCTGGGTCTATGCCAAATCTTTTTTAATAATCGGCATATCAGGTCTGATAACTTTACCTTTTTATCGGAACTTGACGTGAGTATTTTCCACTTAACGGCAGAGTTTTTTGAAAGAATAATTGACGCGCATTATTTGCGCCATTCATGTGATGGAGGCATTTTATGCGGTAGATTGGCCGATTTCGTTTGTTGTTCGCTACAATAGAAAGTGAGAAATGGTTTTAGTGAAAAGTGTAAAAAATGAAAAAAGCCGGCGGATTTTCAAGTCTGCCGGCTTTTGTATATCGGAAAACGAGATGATTAGTTGTTCGATTCTTCCTTTTTTGGAGTGACCTGCAAATCGCCCAAGCCGCCGCCGAAGGCATCGAAACCGCCCTTGAGCTCCTTGCCCTCGGAAGGTTCTTCCGCCCCTTCGACACCCTGCTCGGCCGCCCACTCGGCCCGTTTCTTTGAGAGACCGATCTTGCGGTCCTGAGTGTCGACGCGAAGAATTTTGACTTCGATTTCGTCGCCGATTTTGAGCTCGGCTTCGGGTTTTTCGACTTTGTGGTCGGCAATCTCGCTGACGTGCAGCAGGCCTTCCAGACCCGGTTCGAGTTCAACAAAGACACCGAAGTTTGTGATCTTGGTCACGACTCCCTTAACGATCTGTCCTGGAATATAGTGGGACGGAATCTGGTTCAGCCAGGGGTCTTCGGTCAACTGTTTCATACCAAGCGACAGCCTCATTTTGTCTTTGTCGACTTCCAGCACGACGCATTTGACTTTATCGCCCTTCTTAAGCAGCTCGTTGGGATGAGTGATTTTTTTGGTCCAGCTGATATCGGAAATATGCAGCAATCCATCGACACCTTCTTCGATTTCGATGAATGCGCCGTAGGTCGTCAGGTTTTTCACCACACCTTCCACGACGGTGTTCGGGGGGTACTTCTGAGCTACAAGTTCCCAGGGGTTTGCTTCGACCTGCTTGATTCCCAGGGAGATTTCTTTTTTGTCCTTGTTGGCGTCCAATACGACCACTTCGATCTGGTCGCCGACATTGAGCATTTCCGACGGATGGTTGATCCGCTTGGTCCAGCTCATTTCGGAAATATTCACCAGGCCTTCCACGCCGGCCTCGAGTTTGATGAAGGCACCGTAGGATGTGAGGTTCACCACTTCGCCCTTCACTCTGGAACCGATCGGATATTTTTCTTCTATGCGGGACCATGGGTCTTCGGAGAGCTGCTTGAGCCCCAGAGCGATTTTTTCCTTTTCCTTATCGAAGTTCAGGACCATGGCTTCGATTTCCTGATCCAGATGCACCATTTCGGAGGGATGTGAAATACGGTCCCAACTCATGTCGGTAATATGCAGCAGGCCGTCCATGCCGCCAAGGTCCACGAAGACACCGAAGTCGGCAATATTTTTTACGACTCCTTTACGAATCTGGCCGACCTGAAGGTCCGACAGCAGTTTGAATTTGGCTTCGGCCCGTTCTTCTTCGATCAGTTTTCGACGGGAAATGACGATATTTCGACGGGCGACATCGATCTTGATGATTTTTGCATCGATGGTCTGCCCCACATATTCACCTATATCACCAGGTCTGCGGATATCCACCTGGCTGGCGGGCAGGAACACCGGCACGCCGATGTCCACGAGGAGCCCCGATTTGATTTTTCGTGTAACACGACCGCTGACCTTGTCGCCTTCTTTACAGGTCTCGATGATTCGCTGCCAGCCTCGAATTCGATCGGCTTTGCGTTTGGAAAGGGCCATGGTACCCGTTTCATCTTCGACCGCTTCCAGATAAACATCTATTTCGTCTCCGGAATCGATGGCACTGGGATCTTCAAATTCGGCCAGGGGCACAAACCCCTCGCTTTTGAAGCCGACATCGACGATCACACTGTCGCCTGACACTTCTACGATTCTTCCCTTGAGGATTGTTCCCGGTTTGAAGGAGGTCGAAGCCCCTTCGAAGGTCTTTTCGAATGTCCCGGTGGTCTGGACGTCACCAAGGGCCTGCAGAAGTTCATTTTCGTCAACTTCAATGTTCCGGATAATGTTCTGATTTACCATAAACAAATAACCTGCTAACTGTAAAAAACCATTTTTCGCGGCGACACGCTGTCGCCGACAACCTTCGGGCACCGTTTTTAATCAGTGCCGAATTTGTAAGTATAGCATCTGAAAGTGAATATGTAAATGCCAATTGCGGAATATATTATAGATTATAACCTTGGGGAAAAAAGGATGTTGCGGAAAAAGGCGTCCGGAGATAAAATTGTATTGTTCATAACCACCCGAATTATTTCATTCCGTTGGTTTCATCGGTGTGGAGTATGGATCTGCGAAGAAGAAGGCTTACCTAACTCGATGGAGCGACAGTATGAAGACAGATCATTCCCGGCAAATAGCGTTTATTTTAATTCTTTTTGTCAGTTTGACGATTCTCATGCCCGGCTGCGATGGTAGCGGCGATCCGAATGATCCGAACAGCATAAAGTATGTCAAAGTCACGGTGGCCACCTCCGGCGGCGGAACGGTCCAACCCGGGAGTGGATCATATGCCAAGGGTGTCACGCAATCTTTTGTTGCCACGCCGGCGGAAGGTTATCGTTTTGCAAGATGGGAAGGCGATATCGAAAGTAACTCGAATCCGCTGACGATCAGCATCAGTTCCGCGTTGAGTATTACCGCTGTATTCATTCCTCTGACGCAAAATACGGCACCGAAGGCTTTCGACGTGGCGGTGACGACACCTGTCA
The DNA here is from genome assembly GCA_964394135.1 of uncultured Phycisphaerae bacterium. Taxonomy (GTDB): domain Bacteria; phylum Planctomycetota; class Phycisphaerae; order JAAYCJ01; family JAAYCJ01; genus CAYMXC01. The sequence continues at coordinate 1,963 of CAYMXC010000098.1, read as the reverse complement.
ATACGCCTGTGAACATTACGCTTTCCGCTTTTGATGAGGACGGCGACTCCATCGCACTGACGGCGGGCAGTCCGGCTCACGGCACTCTGGCATCACATATGCCTACGGTGACTTACACTCCCAGCAACAACTACGTCGGGCCTGATTCATTTACGTACAAGGCTAATGATGGTATCGATGATTCGAATATCGCCACGGTTAATATCAATGTGGTCAATCCTGCCGCCATCGGGTGGGCCAAGAGTTTCGGGTCTACCAGTGACGATGTCGTGAGGTCAATCGCGGTCGATTCCACGGGTAACATTTATTTCACGGGTCATTTTACCGGGGTTGTCGATTTCGATCCGGGTTCCTCGACGGTTCTCTATCAAAGCGCGGGCAAGACGGATTTATTCCTGGCGAAATTTTCATCCAACGGGACGTTTCAGTGGGTGAGAACCCTCGGCAGCAAGTATAATGACTCCGGGTCGGCTGTAGTGGTAGACGGCACGGGCAACATTTATGTTACCGGGTCTTTCGGCGGAACCGCACTGTTCAGTTCCGTCGGAGAAAATGCTCCAAGCCTGGCGAGCAACGGCGGAACCGATGTTCTTATCCTCAAATATAATTCCGTCGGCGATCTGCTGTGGGCCGAGTCTATCGGCGGCGTGGGCGACGACAAGGGCACATCAGTCGCGGTCGATCCTGTTGGTAACGTTCTGGTTAGCGGGGTTTTCTATCAAACCGTCGATTTCGATCCTTCCGACGCGGATGAAAATTTAACTTCCGCCGGCCTGTCGGACGGTTTTATCATCAAGCTTTCGGCACAGGGCGAGTACCTATGGGTGTTGACATTCGGGGGGACCACCGACGACGAAGTGACCGCTGTCGCCTGTGATTCCAATTATAACATTCTCGTGGCAGGCAATTTTACGGGAACGATGAATCTTGACCCAGCGGGAAAAACCAACAGCAAGACATCCAGCGGTGGCAGCGACGGTTTTCTGTGTAAATTTCAGCAGAACGGCCAGTTTTTATGGGGTCGGTCTTTCGGCGGACCATTGGACGACCGCATCCTTACAATGACTTGCAACTCTTTCGGCAATGCTCTGTTGGGTGGGTATTTCCAGCAGACGGTCGATTTCAATCCCGACGCCGGGTCGGAAGACAACCACACGTCATCGGGCGATTACGACGCATTTGTATCGGCGATCAACGCCACGGGCAATTTCCAATGGGCGCGAACCTTCGGCGGCACAGGCAGAGAGATGGTCAAAGCTCTGGCCCTGGATGCAGCGTCAGATGTCTTTGCCGTGGGGACATTCTCCGGGGTTGTCGATTTCAATTTCGGCAGCGATACGGATACCAAGGCCCCCACAGGTTCCACGGACGGTTTCCTGATCCGCGTTTCTGGCTCGGGCAATTACTCCTATGTCGTTCCTGTCGGCGGCGCCATGGAAGACAGCGCAAACGCCGTCGCCGTCACACAAAATACATGGCTCGTTTATTGGGGCGGGGCGTTTCAGAGTTCGGCAGACCTCGATCCTCGCGCCAGTTCGGAAGTTCATACCGCATTCGGCAGCAATGACGCATTTCTGATCAAAATGACTTCCAACGGCGGATGGTAAAGATTGGTTCGCAGTGCGAAGAGAAGATGGATTCCCGCATTCGGGGAAATGACCGTGGAAAGATTGTGAGTCGAGACGCACCATCCAACCTGAAGCATCACGTTGAAGGCAGCCAGTGACACATTCCATCCTCGGGATTTTCGCTCAGCCAGGTTTGGCATTCCGCAAGCGACGTCACTTTTCCGTCGAGGACTGCCCTGTAAACATCGATGCCTCGAAGAGTCAGTTTTCCGCTTCGGGCAGCATCCTTGATTTCCAGGATGGTCCGTCGGCTTTCGTCGGTGAGCACTTTGCTGATCGCATCGCCGAAACGTTCGCACCAGTGAGCATCGGGATGGCGATGGCTCACGAGCCAG
>CAYMXC010000097.1:0-8889 GCA_964394135.1 uncultured Phycisphaerae bacterium | reverse complement strand
TGATATTGCAACAACCGGCTGCTTTAAGTCAGAACGATCTGTACTTTGATAATATTCAGGTACAAACGGTTCCTGAGCCGTGGGCTATCTGTTTTGTTGGGGCTGGTGGGGTACTAGGGATGTTCAGGAGGAAAGGCCAGCGGTGAAAGATTGAAAAAATGTTTTTGTCCTTGTGGAGCTGAATAAGCTCCACAAGGAAATTAAAAAATAGTAACTTTGAGCCTTTTTTAAGATGTTTTCAGCAGGATTTTGGCCCTTTTATTTATACGCTATGTCATTTTATAAAATTGCTTTATAAATAGTGAAGACGAGGATAGATAAATGCATGCGGCGATCAAATGTTTTCTATGGTGGATTTATCTATGAAGTCAACCTGGTCTTGAAGAAAAAAAATTCGATTATGCAAAGCATCTTTTTCTTTTCCTTGACGAGCCGGCGGGTGAGCAGCCGCATGTGTCGCAGGTTGGCTCGGGGACATAACAACGCAGATGATGGTCGGTTTTGAAGAGCCCCTGCCACAGGAGTTCGGCAAGACGTTTGGCATCGCGGAAATCAGACTTGGTCTCGGCGGGCGAACGATGTCGGAATTCGGTGGCGTGAGCGAGAATTATCGCATCGGCGAGCGGTTCGATGAGATCCCAGAACCACTGATAAAAGCCGATGGTTTCGACGACAACCTTGAATGACCTGGGCAGCGTGAGGAAGAAGTCCTGAATTTTGTTGGCGCATAGGCAGGCGATGCGTGTTCGAATGACAACCTCCGCGGCCTCATTTTTGACAACAAGCGTGACTTTACATTTGTGCAGATCGTATCGACATCCCACATAACAAGATACTTTAGTTGAAAGGAGTTACATATGAATCTCTTCTCTAAACCGCATCCTGTTTCTTCGGCGTATTGTAAACGATCGAACAATATTATAAATGGTTTCACGTTGATTGAGTTATTGGTCGTTGTGGCGATTATTGCAGTGCTTATTTCGATTCTATTACCAGGCCTGCAAAAAGCCAGGAGCTACGCCCACCAGGCACAATGCCAGCGTGGACTTAGTCAGATTAATCTGGTTTTCAGTTATTACCATGTCGATTATAACGGGTGGTATCCCCGTTATACTTATCCTAGCAATGAACCCGACTATTCTAAATACAAATGGCATCGCCGTTTGCAGAAAAAAGGATATTTTCCCAATACAGAGATATTCTGGTGCCCGGCCAGTAAGAATACCGACAGCAAAGAAACCAAATGGTACTATGGATACATTGATCATGGCTACAGTCTGGGGCTCAGTAATGACTACAGTGTTTCCGCTATGCTGCCCGAGCACCAGAAGGATGCCAGGGTAGATGGAATCGGCGACCCGACTCGTACGATTGCCTTGCTTGATACCCGAGTTGTGGCGACCACGCCTACCAGTTCATTGACTGCAAGGGGCCGATTTTTCTGTGACGCCTATTTTGGGCTCACGTCAAGCTGGGAACAGGGAATAGGTGTGGCTCGGCATGATGGAAAGTGCAGTGTTGCCTGGGTGGACGGCCATGTCACCATGGTCGCACAACCTGATCCCAGCGATGAATCGACGCTATACCTTCCGATGGCATTGACAAGCTATTGGTATACTGATAATTATTGGGACCGCAAGTAACAAGAAAATATTGTTCTGCTTTCAATTTTCATATCGCCTTTAACACCCACCGGAGATAACCGGATGAAACTTTTCAGATATTGGGTTGTTGTTTTTTACCTCGGATTCGTAGCGTGCGAGGCGCGTTCCGAAGTATCCATGAACGATAAGAACGATATCATTTTATTAAAAAGCCGTACTATGATCTTACCGTCAACAAGCCTTGCCAAAGCGGTAAATATTGATCAGAAGAAACCTGCCTTGAAGCCTGTCAAACTTATTTCCAGTACCTTTGAGAAGGTAGAAAAGAACGGCTTTCCTGCCGGCTGGAAAGTTACTGTTCGTGGCGATAATGCTCGTTTTGTTAACGTTATGGTGGAACGAGACAAGAAACCCTCCAAAAACGTCGTCAAGATCCAGATTCGAAAGGAAGCCAGCGTTTGTATCGATACGGCCAGTCCTGCGCAGCTTGACCCGGGAAAAGAATATATTCTTGTGGTTCAATTCAAAGTTGATGACATGCACTATATAGGCCACTGGTATAATCGTCCAGCTGGTATTCGAATTTACACCTACGGAACAAACAACAAACATGTCTGGATGGCAGTACGTGGTGAAGGTGATACTTGTGGTTGGGTAACTGCAATATTACCTTTTCCATCTATTAATAAGAAAGAAGATGCCAAGGACTTTTCCCGTACGAATGTGATGTTGCACTGTTATAACATGATGGGAATTGTACGTTTCCGTACACCTATAATCATTGAAAGGCCAAAAAATTATGAAATAACGGCACATTTTGAACTGGATAATGGAACATCGGTGTTTGGTGGTGTTTTGACCCTGAAAGAGTAATCGCAGAAAGGAACTTATGACACGTGAAACAAGAATTATCAACGGGTTGTTGCTGTTATCTGTATTTTGGGGGCCAACCGCTAAATTGATCGCAGCTTCGGTGGAATTGTGGCCCGCGGATCGTCGGCGTAATAATACATTGTACTGTTATGGCAACGAATGGAACATGTTCAAGATTAGCCTCTATTCTGATAAAACGTCCTCATCAAATAGTAATGGTAAATACAAGATCGAGTTGCCAAAATCTTTTACAGAAAGTACTATTCTGGAAGTTCAATTGCCTCGTGTTGTGGAATTCCTCGGTGCCTCATTGTCGGAGATGAATCGCGTCAACAAAGAATTTGAGACAGTGGACATTACGGAGAACGGTAAAGAATACAAGCGAATACGCATACCACTTGACAGCAAAAAGTTGAACGAGCGCATGCGGGATACATATTATGATGTGTTTGTCTGGTACAAGCCTCCTGAGTCTCTGGATGACCAGGTGAGCTGGACCCTGACTTATGATGGAAAGGTCCTGGCCTCTTCGTCGAACCGCTTTCGCACGGCCGGCGTCATACGCGATGGGCGAAAACTTCCGCGACGTTTCGTCTTTTATCCTTACGGGTCCTATAGCGTCGTACCTGATGGGAATTTTGAGAAGCTGTCCGGCTTCTATAAGAGATTCGGAATGACCGGCATAGTATCGGTTTGGAGCTGTGGGCTTCCTCAAAGAGAAGTACGATTGCGTAAAATGCTTGAAACCAATCACCGCTATGGGATCAAGAATATTGCCAATATGGATACTTTTTGTGGGAAATATAGTAAAAGTCTCGATACGGCTAATTCATATAATGTCAAGAATGATCAGGGCTTAGTCGGTACCATGGACAATGCTTGCAAAGGAATAGAAAGCGAGGCGGCGAAGAAGGAATGGAAGGAAGCGTGCCGGTACTTCGACATGGCCTTGTACGACTGGGAGCCGGCCGGACCACACACATGGCCGGGGTATGACGATGCGGCGACTCTTTCAGCTTTTGCTAGAGATAAGGCCATCGACCACCCTGTCACCTCCGAACTGGCGAAGACCAAATACCGCCGGGCCTACGCGCGTTATCGTATGGAACAGACGGCCCGTCCCCTGTATTCCTTGAAGAAAACCATCACTGCAGTCAAGCCTATGCCGCTGATGGTCGAGCAGGGGGACGGCTTCAGCCGAAATATCGATTATGAGGTCTACGGAAACGACTTCGAGATTCTACGCCCAATGATCTATAAGCCCAGCCCGCTCGCCTACGCGCGGGATGTCATGGAAATGCTCAACAGCACTTCAATTCCAGCCAAAAAATTCATACCTGATCTCACGATAGGCTGGCCAAGTGGAGGTTCTTTACGAGAATCACCTGAAGAGTTTCTGCTCGATACGATGGTGTCCGCGGCTGCTGGACTGGGGGGAATCGGCCACTGGCCTGAAATCTATCGTACCGATGGAGCCTTGTTCGGCATTCACGAAGGGCTAGCCCGGATAGCGTTGGTAGAAGATTTCTACTTCGATGGTACGCCCATTAACACGATCTCGGTTACGGGAATATCGTTTCAAGAGAAGACGATCGATCTGGGTTCCAAGATGTTAACTCTTTACGCCCCAGACTGGCGACCAGTTCTGTTTAGCTTTGTTCATAAATTAAAGGATGAATGCCTTATAACGATTTTGAATTACCATAGCGAACATGATGCATTTGTTCGTATCAGTTCGCCTGCCTTGAAAAAACTTTTCCTGGTAAATCCAGTGGATCAAGTCTACCGTATCTGTGATGAAACAGGCAACGTTATTGTGCGTGTTGCCAGGGAATCACCTGCTCTCTGGATTGCCACTGCGAATCCGGCTCGCGTGGCCGGTTATGATCGTATTGAAGAAAACACAATCCAGTCACAGTTCAAATCTGCGAAGGAAAAGTATCTTAAAATAAATCTGGAAGGAGATGTCCAGATCGGTCAGGTTGGCCAGATTAATGTGGTATACGATCAGATCGAGTTCAATTCCATTCCCAGCACTTGCCTGCGGGTGAGTACACCTATGCAAACCTTATTTTTGGGAGAAAGTGGTGGTCGCATTTACGACTGGACCGTGAATGGAACGTCGGTTTTAGCTGGCCGGAAAGGACAGCGCATTGATGGGATCGGCATGGACCTGCTCTGGCTTCCGGAGAGTGCGCGATGGAGCGGCGATGAGGTCAGTTCCATGAAACTGAAGAAGTGCAAAAATGATGGTCAGAAGGTCCATGTCATTTATGAGGGGGAATTTAAAAAGGGTTATCCTGGAATCAAACTTCAGAAGGAATATACGATTCCCGCTTCGGTGGCTTCAATTACCGTAGGAGTTACTCTAATAAATGAACAGGCCGGGCCGGTGACGATTTCGTACTGGCAGCATAATATGTTCATGTCCTCAACTTTTGAACTTATTACCACGATGAGGGCCCCCTTGCATATAGAATCCGGGGAATTTGTGGTACCTGCCCAAAATCTTCCAGATGCCTTTCGTTCCTGTATGATATTAGGCGGAACCATCGTTCAACCGACCGGTACCGTTTTTGCCCAGTACTTTCCTGAAAACGAGACAGGCATGGTCTTTCGTTTACCGGATAACTTTATGAACGTGTATTTCTGGAGTTCTCCAAAACGAAATGTAAGCACCACCGAATGGATGTCCCGACCTTTGACCCTTCCGGCGAGTAAATCTGAGACCTTGCGATATAGCATTACTGCGGTTCCCAAGACTACGGTAAAGGCCTTGAGTGAACAAGTCAATTAAGTTAATTTCTGGAGTCATTCGTCATGAAAGCAGTTGAGGCAATACTCATTGGAGCGGGAAAACGCGGATATAACGTCTATGGCGACTATGCCCAACGATTCCCGCATAAACTTCGTTATGTTGCTGTAGCCGAGCCGGACGAAAAACGCCGAAATGCATTTGCAGAGAAATTTCAGATTCCTCAAAATCGGCGTTTTGCCTCTTGGGAAGAACTTATCGACAAACAAAAAATGGCGGATGCCGCCTTTATTGTGACGATGGACAAAATGCACTTTCAACCAACGATCGAGATGCTCCGGCAGGGATATCATGTGATTGTTGAAAAACCGATGGCCGTGAATCCGGTGGAATGTGTCGCCATGGTGGAAGCGTCAAAAACCTTTGGGCGTCTTCTTTCCATTGGGCACGTTCTTCGTTTTATTCCCTTTTACCAGGAGGTCCATAAGATTCTCCGTTCAGGGCAACTCGGTGAGATTGTCAGCATCAACCAGAACGAATGCGTGGGGTTCTGGCACTTTGCTCACAGTTTCGTTCGCTCGAACTGGGCACGGACTTGCGAGTCGGCCCCAAGCATTTTATCCAAGTGTTGTCACGATCTGGATATTCTCTGCTGGTTGGTAGGAAGTCCTGTCAGATATGTGGCCTCGATGGGAAATTTGTTTGAATTTCTTGCTGAAAAAGCTCCAGGCGAAGTTCCCGAACGATGCACCGAGTGTTGTCGTTATGAAAGAACATGCCCTTATTCGGCGTACAAATTGTATCTGGAGCCCGGCCGCGGGTGGATGAAATCGTTCTTTCAAAAAAACTTTGGTGAAGGCGAGGATCTTCTGGAACAGCTTAAAACAACTTGCTACTCCCAATGCGTGTACCTGGGAAAGAACGATGTGTGTGACCAGCAGGTGGTTACGATGGAATTTGAAAATAATGCCATTGCTACTTTGACAATGCAGGCGCATACTCGTGATGATACTCGAAAATTACGCATCTGCGGTACTCGTGGGGAACTTCATGGACATCTGGAAAAAAATGAGATTCTGGTACGTGATTTTGCTACAGATAAACTGACCTGCCTGACTCCGGAAGTCATTGAGAGCAGCCATATGGGCGGGGATATTGTTTTGATCGATGACTTTATCCACGCCATCCGGGAGGGATCAAACGGTCATCTATCCTCGGTAAGCGAATCCCTCGAAAGCCACTTGCTGGCTTTTGCGGCGGAAAGATCTCGAATTGAACGGAAATTCATCAATATGGCTGAATATACTCTCGAGGTGGAACATCAGGCTAAGTCCTTGAGATTATCCTGATGTTCCTCTCTTGATTTTAACAGCGCAATTGGTGACAGTAGTAATAGATTGCAGAATAGTTATGGAAACAACAATTTCAAACGATAATTTTCCTGGAAAAGTGCGGCTTATTCTTCCCAAAACGATTTATGCTACTAGCTGTGTGGAAGCCAACGTTTGTTTCGATAACGCGGTTCTGGTAATCAATCCCGCGAATTATGTTTTTCACGTGGTCTGTCAAAAGGGAGTCCAGCAGACAGAACGCTGGACATATATTCCAGAGACCGGCGATATCGGAGATTATCCTTTTGCGATTGAAGTTCGGGACGATCAAAATAATCTTATGGCTCGATCACGCTCGACGCTGCGGATCGTCCCGGCGGATGCCGGTTCCGGCCGATCAATGACCTTGCTTTGCATCGGAGATAGTCTGACCTACCACTCCGGGTACACAGGAAACTTACTCAATCTTTGTAACCAACTGCACAATTTTTGTTTACACCTGATCGGGACGCATCATCCCTGCCAAACAACTTCGGAGGAAAATCGGCACGAAGGTTATGACGGATGGACCGCTGAACGTTTTGTTTCTTACTATAACGAAAATGCCCGAAAAGGGGACTATATCCAACGGGGAAGCCTCTTTCTTTATCCGGACCCGAATGGTGAACCGAAACTTGATTTTTTAAGATATCTTTACGAGACCAACGATGGAAATGTTCCGGATACGGTGACTATTTTTCTTGGGTGCAATGATATCTTCGACGCCACAGATGAGACAATCGAATGTGATCTTTCGAATGTGTTTATTTTTTATGACGGGATTGTCGACATGGTTCGTTCATCCGACAAAAGAACGAAAATCGGTCTGATTCTCATTCCGCCGCCAGCTGCTTCACAGGATGCCTTTGGAGCCAACTACGGGTGCGGCCAGACACGTTGGTAGTATAAGCGGAATCAGCATCGGTTGGTGGAACGCATGATCCAACGCTATGGAAACCGTGAATTCGAAAATATCTTTTTTGTTCCGGTATTTTTAAATCTGGATTGTCAAAAGAATTATCCGAAGGAAACAATCCGGTGTCATACCCGCACCGACCAGATGATTATTCGTCAAAACAACAGTGTTCATCATGCTGATGAAGGTTACCGCCAGATCGGCGATAGTATCTATAGCTGGCTGAAATTGACTTTTTGTCTTTAATGATGGGAGAATTTTATGCAAAAAGATAAGATGTTGGAAATAAACATGAACAGTAACAATCTTCACCTTTGCAGGCCATTACGGGCTGGTGTAGGCAAAAATGATATCACTACAAGTGAGAAAGGGGTTGTGGTTAATGATCCGCTATATGTTAAGGTTCTGGCTTTAGATGACGGCAATACCCAACTGGTCCTCATTACTATGGATACCACCGCAATAGGAGGCAGACAAATCAGTAAACGGTTGTTAGATGATGTCGGAGAGGATTTCCTGCCTAAGGTTCGGAGCCGAATCGAACAAGAGTTAAAAATTCCGGGTTGTAATGTTCTTATAAATGCGTCGCATACTCATCCGGCCGGTCGATTGTTATGTGATGATATGCAGCAGATTGAACGGACTTGTGACGCCGTCAGGCATGCTGTGGTGAATATGGAACCGGTAAAAGTTGGTATTGGTACTGGTTATGAAGACCGTATTATGATAAATCGTACACTTCGGCTTAAAGATGGTAATGGTTGGACTATACGTCAGGCAAGTCCCTGTCCGCTGGATGCAAACATTACCGATATAGGTCCGGTTGATCCGGAAATTGGTATAATCAGAATTGATCGTCTGGATGGCAGGCCTATGGCTGTTGTCTATAATTTTGCCTGTCATCCGTTGGTGGGTGTTCCTGGCGGGGGCATTACCGCAAATTATCCCGGATTTGCTTCAAAAGTTATCGAGGAAAATCTGGATGGTGCAATGGCGTTATTTTTACAAGGTGCATGTGGAAATATTACTGAATTATCTTATAAAGATGTCAACAAACCAAGGGACTGTGAGTTCATCGGCACAATGTTAGGATTGAGCACACTAAAAGCATTAAAAAATATCAAAACCAGTAATGCAACATTGGGAGTTATTTCTCAGACAGTAGAATTGCCAAGAAGGAAAGATATTCCTGATAAAATAAAGTCATTATTAACCCAGCAGGACGAGTTGCTTCGCTCATTACGCTTTACAAGTCTGAACCTGAAAACATTTTTACCTTTGTATGTGAAATATGCTCTTAATCCCGAGTATCCTTCTGACTATGCATATCGTTATATACATGCGGAACGAAGAGGTTCCAACGAACTAACA
>CAYMXC010000096.1:532-8897 GCA_964394135.1 uncultured Phycisphaerae bacterium | reverse complement strand
ATGATCAGGAAAATCATCCGGTCAGTAATCTGCTCCGGCGGCTTTTCCAGTATAAAGGCCATGACCCCGGCAAGAAGTGCGGTGATAAGCATGCCCATGGCACAAGTTGTATAGGATTGGGCCCAGACTCGCCAGCGGGCCAGGAGCGACGAATACAACGACCAGACCACCGCTCCGGTCAGGGCCAGCATATGGGGAAAAAATTCGCGGAAAATGGATAGATGAGAGGTTATCGTATGGCTACGGAGAATCTGTTGTATCTGAGAATAATTCGCCAAGGCCATGCCCGCCATCGTCAACAGAATCGCCAGCAACAATCGTGAAGTAAAATGCGTGTTCGGAACCAGCACGACGCCACACAAGACGGTAAGCGTCGGCCAAAGATAATTGATCAAATTAACCGCCACGATCTGGGACTGATTTTTGGATAAGATCAGGGCTAGCGGATAGAATATGACAGTGGTGGTAAAACCAAAAACTATAATCAACCACAGGCGGGAAGGAAAAAAGATGGCGCCGCGAAAATCGCCGTGAATCAATCGCCGGCAAAACAGCTGGATCAATCCGCTGAAAAAACAGACGATAGCGATAAATTGCCAAATTCCCATCGTGCGGGCGCCCAGACAAAAAAACGCGCCGTTAAAGGACCATAATAGGACTGCACTGAAACATAAAAGAATCCCTATTCGCCTACCGGTAAAATTGGCTTCGATATCTTTTTGCATAAGCGGAACATTCTAAAGGAGTGATCAATATTATTCAACGCTTACCATTCTTCCGGAGCACCGGCACAATTAAGATGACTGATGTCGCCCCATGTGCCGAGAACCCAGTTATTGCCCTGGACAAAGAAAAAATTCAAGCTGGCGTTGAAGAGACGGAATTTTCGAGGCCGGCCCAGAGGAATTCCGATGGCGAGACGAAATAGATCGTCGAGAACTCCACCGTGAGTAACGATCACAACCCGGTGGCCAACGTGCCTGGCAACAATTTCCATCACGCAGGAAGTGGTGCGATCAAATTTCTGCTGCAAACTTTCGCCCTCAGGACAGACGTAATCAGGATCGCCGGACCTTACCCGTACGTATTCCTGCGGGTAGCGCTCCAGAATCTCATCGTGGGTCAATGACTCGAAAATCCCAAGTTTCCGTTCACGCAGTCGCGAATCGGTAATGATTTTATGCCTCGTTCGATCGGCAATGAACTCAGCCGTATGCAAAGCCCGATTCAGATCGCTGCTGTAGAGTGCAACGAAATTGATTTTTGAAAGTCGTTCCGCAACGGCCTTGGCCTGTTGAATACCCAGCGGAGTTAAATCGCTGTTCATGTGTCCCTGCAGCCGCCCTTCGCAATTCCAGAGCGTCTCACCATGTCTTACAACGATCAGTTCGGTCGTTCGAATATCATTCATTGAAATATCCCATCCGGACACATAACTTTTCTTTCTTTATCTTAATCTTATTCCATTATAAGCCCGGTACGGGCTGGGTAGTGGGCGGGATTTTATATTTGTCAATCAATGCCTGTATTTTGGGTTGATCGGAATCGAGTTCGAGGCTCCGATACCAATGATCGATGGCCTGACGATGCAAATCATTGCGATGCGTGTCTTTCAGAAACATGGTCATAAGGACTACGCCCATGCCGGCATGAGCGGTGGGCGATTTTTCCATCAGCTGAAGGGACTGATCGTACATCATCACCGCCAGTGGCAATTTGTTCTGGCGGTAGAGGCAGTAGCCGAGACGTTCGTAAATAAGTGGAGATTTTTCGTCCAGCTCCAGTGCCCGCCGAAAGACCTGTTCAGCCTGAGCAAAACGTTCCTGCTTGATGTACGTCGTGGCCAGGTTCATCAGAACCATGGGCTGTTTTTCGTCTTTCTCCAGAGATTCCTTATAGGCGCGAATTGCTTCGTAGTATTTACCCTGAATGTCGTAGGCAGCACCAAGATTGGAAAGGGCAAAAGCACTGTCCGGATCAATTTTCGCTGCCTCGGCAAATCGTTCTGCCGCCTGATCGACCTGCTGCATTTCAAGATAGCAAACACCGAGATTCAACTGGGCCTGGAAAGAGCGGGAATTCAGGTCGACGGCGTGCAGATAGGTTCGAATCGCCTCGCGGGTCTGTCCCATTTTCTGATAAACCTGGGCAAGTCCCATGACGTCGGAAAAATTAAAGGGTTCGACCCGCACTGCCTGCTGATAGGACTCCATGGCGTCCTGAAGCCGACCCATGGTAACGTAAATCTGTCCCATTTTCGAATACGCGACCGCCAGTTGAGGATTGAGCTTGACCGCCTCACGAAATTCGGCCAGAGCCTTTTCATACTCCTGAGCCTCCATGAGAACGACGCCCTTAACGGTCAAATTCGTGGCATGAGCGTTTTGAAACTGCTGGCAGGAGCAGCTGAACCCCAGAACCGACAGAAGCACAAATGCCGACAGATATTTTTGCCTGTGTAACATGCGGAGATCCGTTTTTTAATGAACCAGAGATGTTCCGATCATTTTCAGGAATTCCGACCGACGTTTTTCGATATCATTTCGCTTCGCCGCAGCGATAGACTCAAGGGAAAAACTCTCTACTGTAAAGGACGCAATGATCGTACCGTAGATCAGCGCCTGGACCTGGGCTTCGAAATCAGCCCGATCGACCGAAGCCAGATATCCCATGAATCCACCGGCAAAGCTGTCGCCGGCACCGGTCGGATCGATAACCTTCTGCGTGGGATAGGCGGGCAGCAGGAATATCCTGTCGGCATTGTAAAGCAGTGCCCCGTGCTCACCTTTTTTGATCACGACCAGTTCAGGACCCATTTTACTGACGGCAATGGCAGCGGAAAGCAGATTGCTTTGGCCGGTGAGTTTTCGGGCCTCACTGTCGTTAAGGACGATGCCGTCGACGCGCGCAAGTACTTTATCGAGATTGGCCCGTTGATGTTCGATCCAGAGGTCCATGGTGTCACAAACAACGAATTTCGGTGCAGTCAACTGGTCGAGAAGCTCAAGTTGAAGCATCGGATCGCTGTTGGCCAGGAAAACATAGCTGCTGTCGCGAAACTCAGGTGGAATTTTCGGCCCGTGTTCCGCGAGAATATTCAAATCGACCGAAACAGTGGTACGGTTATTCATATCCTCGCTGTACTTGCCGTGCCAGCGAAAGGTCTTGCTGCCTTTTCGGACTTCCAGACCCCGAATATCGACGTTGTGATCGGTCAGAAGTTGAGAATAATCCGAGGGAAAATCGTCCCCAACGGCGCCGACAAGGCGAACGGGATTCAAAATGGACCCCGCAAGCGAAAAGTAAATGGCTGAGCCGCCAAGTTGATTTTCTACCTTGCTGATTGTCGTTTCCACCGTATCCAGACCGATCGAACCGGTCACCAATAAACTTGCCATCATGAACTCCGTTTTGTCTTTCGATTCATATTGATGCTTACCGTCTTATCGGTCAATAGTGTACCAGTTCGATATCATGAATTCCATAAAAAGGCACGACCACTCCTTTTCTTTCGGAGTGGTCGCAGAAGACATCCAATATACAACGTGAAAAGGTTTTTCAGCGATGAACGTGTGCCGGTTCGGAAACCTGCCGCAGCACATCACAGAGCACCTCGCTGACGCCATGGATGGCCAGATCGCCCACGGAAAAGACACCGACCGGCTGACGATTGTGATTCAAAACCAGCAGGCGACGAATTTGATTGTCTTCCATGATCTTGGCCGCCTCCGTAATATCCTGATCCTCGAAGCAATAGATGACCGCCGTGGTCATTTCATCGCGAACCCTCGTAGTTTTCGGGTCCAGACCCAATGCCACAAGACGAATCGTGATATCCCGGTCCGTAATCACTCCCACCAGTTGATCGCCGTCGATCACCGGCAAAAATCCAACGTCCAGATTTTTCATCTTTTCCGCCGCCTCTTTTACAGAGGAATCAGCGGAGATTGTCTCCACCGTATGAGTCATGATCTCTTTAATCTGCATAATCAACCTCCTTCATTTATCTTAAAATAGTATATTAATCCTGTTCCATATCCCGACCCGATTTGATAAACTCCTGATCATTTTCTTCCAGGTCCATCTTGAGGGCCAGAAATTGAAGCATGTCTTTAAGGGTTATCACCCCCACAAGGTTTTCGCCATCCACAACCATCAGCCGGCTCTGCTGTGTCCGGTTCATGGTATCCAGCACCTCCATCGCATCGGCATTGGGGTTGATGGTATTTTCCGGAGAACACTGGCGAACCACTTCGCCAACCGTGTGAAGATACCACTCACCGCGGGGCACCTCCCGGACCATTTGAGTATTGACGCAGCCGACCAGTTTCCGTGAGGAATTTTCGACCACAGGAAACATTTTGTAATGATATTTGTAGAAATAATCTTCAACCAGCTGCCCAAGGGAAAGTGACGGATTTACGGTCACCGCATCGGCTTTCATGAATCGCTGGACCGACTCTCCCTCCAGGGCCCGACGAATGAGCATCTGACGATAGGCAAGGTTGGATGCATTGTGAAGAAACATGCCGATCAGAAACCACCAGATGCCGCCGATAAGGTTGCCGCCCAGCACGCTCAGAAGACCAAGGACAATCAGAGACACGCCGAACCCGGCCCCTATTCGAGAAGCAATGCGTGTGGCCCATCGAAGATTATTTTTCAGCTTCCAGAGGCCCGAGCGGAGCACGCGGCCACCGTCGAGCGGAAAGGCGGGAATCATATTGAATGCGGCGAGCAGGCCGTTGATCCAGCCAAGATAGTTGATCACCCCGTTGGCCGACATGGGCCAGTCGACCAGCAGGCCAAAACGATAAAGACCATAAAAAATAAAACTCAAGCCAATACTGGAGATGGGACCTGCTATGGCCATCAGGAACTCGGCCCTGGGGCTTCGGGGCTCATCTTCCATTTCCGCCACTCCACCGAAAATAAATAAAGTAATACCACGCATGGGCAGACCATATCGACGGGCAACAAGAGAATAAGAAAGTTCATGAAAAATAATGGACAAAAATAAACCTACTGCACCCGCTGCCCCCATCCACCAATACGCGGGGCGGGATAAATTCTTATAGTAATACGGAAACAATCCCTCCGCCAGAGACCAGGTGATCAGAAACGCCAGAATCAACCAGCTCATATCGATCTTCCCTTCAAAACCCAGTAATGAAAACAAACGCCACTGTTTTCCGAACATCCGCAACCTCCCCCATCGACTGTTTCAATTTATCGATTTTGAATCAACATGGACTTAAGCACCTGTCTCGGCTCTTTGAGCGATCGGGCATGTCGCAATATTCCCGACCATGGATCGCTCCGGGAATTCAGCCACTGGGAAACGTTTCGCAAGGTATACATCCGGGGATGAAATTCGCGATCGTTCAGTTCCGACCAGTAAATCGGCTTGGCCACGGGAGCGCCCGCAACGGCACGAACGGAATATGGAGCGACCATCGTCCCACCATAGGAATTTCGCGTAATATCAATATAGACCCGCCCGTCTCTGCGATCCTTCCGCTGCTCGATCGTCGTAAAATCCGGATTTTCATCCGCGAGAATCTGAGCCACGTTTCCGGCGAAAACTCCAACGTCATCGAAATTTTCGTTGCCGTCCAGCGGAGTCACAACATGAAGACCATTTGAGCCGGTGGTCATCAGATAAGAGGTGATCCCCAGTTGCTGCAACATGTCGTGAAGAATCTTGGCTACAGTGGCCACCACATCGAAGCCGTCCTCCGGAGGGTCCAGGTCGAAGATCATCCAGTCGGGATTATTTAGACGATCCACCCGGCTGAGCCACATGTGAATCGAAATACAGGCCTCATTGGCAAGATAAACCAGTGCCGCAGGCGTGTTGCAGATCATGTGAGTCAGTCTTGCACCGTCCTTCCCGATCGTCACCCGGTGAATCCAATCGGGAAAATTGTCCGACACCTCCTTCTGTAAAAAACCGGGCTGATCCAACCCCTCGGGAAATCGTTCCATCATGATCGGATGACCCTCGAGATGGGGTAGCATTAAGGCGGAAACCCGTCGATAATATTCGACCAGATCGCCCTTCGTGATTCCATCCCGTGGAAACAGAATCTTTCCTGTATTGGAAAGCTCCACCGTCTGGTGGGCTATGTTTATTCTCCGTTTTGCCATTCGACGCTCCCTCCCTCTTCTTCCAGCATCGGACGCCCACCGATGTATCCCCTTTAGAAATAACACTTCAAGCCGTATTCATCGCCAATATCTTCGACGCTTGTAATAGTTATAAAGCTTTTCCTCATAATCTCGATTGATCGAAGGAAGGTTCTCATACTCCGGACTGCTCCTGATGCTTTCGCAGGTCAGATCGACATGAACTTTTTCATCCTCCCAGTTGACAGATTCGACCCACTGCGGAGCCACAAGAACTTCCTTGCCCGGCCACCAGTTGCGGGTATCGACGCCCATATAACGGATTTCCCAGTTTTCATCGTCAATGATAAAATCCTGAACGTGTCCGATTTCCCCGTCACTAGCCTGAATATGATATCCAATCACTTCGCGAGTGCTGCGAATATGAATATCGCCATGTTCCTGTTCGATCAGAGCTTTGCCCGTCTCTTCTTCGGTAACCTGACCGACCCCACCCTCAAACGGTATTCGATTTTCCGCAGCAAAAGGACCGATACCACTCCAATAGGACGGCCAGCCGTAGTAAGTGTACAATTGTTGCTCACTTAGCCGGGAAATGGGGCGATCTACATCAATATCGGGACTTTTTTGAACCTGCTGGCGGGTCAGAGAAACAGGAAAGACTTCATTTTCTCGATCGGGCTTGCCCAGGACAACGGGAGAAATCAGCACTCGTCGGCCGGAAAACCATTTGCCGGTATCGACCACGAGATAGCGAATCGTCCAGGTTTCGTCATCGAAGAAAAAATCGTACACCTCGCCGATTTCCCCGTCCGTTGCCCGAATGCTCATGCCTCGTAATTCTTTTATGCTTTGTAACATCGCTTCTTGCCTCCCCTGAACAAATCAGGCCTGCCTTCATAATTATCCTGTCGATCGGTCGATCGCTTTACGCCATCAATCACCGCGAATTCCTAATGAACTCAAATTAGCACAGGCACTCGTATTTGTTCCTTCCGCTTCCGTTTTCAAACAAATCCTTTTCTATGTAAATTATAGTTTTCACGGCGCAGGGATATCAACCACACTCGCTTATCCCCTGGCGAGCAAGACCTTATACGCCAACCCGGGTAGAGATTTCCACGACTCTTGGCTGAACCAGCCTCGCAAAGTCGTCGAAATTCATTTTGATCAACTCCGTGTGAGACCCCGCATTGAACGCAATCTCATCGTCCTCGGTCAGGGCTTCGTCTACAAGAACTTCCATACCATACAGATTCCCAAAGGGCGGCATCGCTCCGATTTCGCATTCAGGGAAAAGCTCCTTGAATTCCTGCTCGGTTGCCAATTCCACCTTCTCGACTCCTGCCGTGGACTTCAGTAGATCAAAGTCGATCATGCACGATGCCGGCAGAACGGCCATCGCCATTCGTCCGTCAATCTTGATCATGACCGTCTTGGCGATTACCCGGCCGGGAATGTGAGCCGATGCTGCAATCTCCTGTGCAGTATACGCTGGAGAGTGACTGATAGATACGTACCGGATGTTCCTGCTGTCCAAAAATTCTTTCAACTTTTTGACTGGCATGGCTAAACCCCTTTTTTTAAAAAACCCCGCTTTTGTTTCTAAATTATCCCATGCATTTCACCATTTGTCAAAACGGAATTGCAGGATTGATCGGCACCTCAAACGGCGGAAGGAATCAGCCGAAGACCAGTAATTTCGAATTTCCGATGGTTCAGCGAATAGGACAAAAAGTTATAGGTTCGATCGATCACTCCGTCGGCTGCCAGCAGTGCGTCAGCATTGCATACCCACCCGCTTTCCGACAGGACAAATCCGCATCGAATCAGAAATTCGTGAACCTCGGTCATCGAAATATCGCGGTTTTCCCTCCCGGCCAAATTGTTACGAATCGTGTCCAGGTCGAGCTGAACCAGATATCGTTCGGTATTTTTCGTTCGGGGAGCGACGGCCTGATCATCCAGCTCCGTTTCTTCGCATGCGACGGCGCGATCCACAGCCTCAACAACGCTGTGACCACGCTCGATCGCCCGCATGGCTGCTCGAAGAACCTCGTGAACCTCGCTATTCTTTGACGGATATGCCGGTCCGAAGGTCGCCTCGCTCCGCGTGGACTTGCCGTCATCGGACTGAACGTAGATATCGGCCCCAGCCTTAATGAGCACGGCGGCAAATTTTCGTGTACTGCGATTCAACGCATACATCAGGGCGGAATATCCATGTTTGTTTCGG
>CAYMXC010000096.1:0-489 GCA_964394135.1 uncultured Phycisphaerae bacterium | reverse complement strand
CTGCGACGATCAATTTCTGGGCAACGTCGTCATAGCCCTTTATCCCCGCCAGCATCAAGGCAGTCCCACCATCAACATCTTTGGCATCAACATCGGCCCCATGATCCAAAAGAAAATCCAGAACAGAATGAAAAGCGGCCCATTCCGTTTTGTTGTAAGGATTAGCGGCATCGATAATAAACATAAGCGGCGTCCGGCCACGGTAGTCGAAAGTGTTGACATCCGCACCCCGGGCCACAAGCAGCGTGATCTTCGAAAAATTCCCCTCGCGCGCTGCGGATAGTAATCGTCCATTTTTAGTCAACAATTCGAACATTTATGCAGCAACTTTCATGTTGTTTGAAATTTCATTTCTTATTCTCCATGATTATCACCTTAATGTCAATTAGACTTACTTATTCAATTTGTTGAAGAAAAGAAAAATAGACTGAGGCTCAATGTTTTTTATAAAACATTCTTTAACGATTGGGATTCATCCCTGCCGATAAC
>CAYMXC010000095.1:0-8917 GCA_964394135.1 uncultured Phycisphaerae bacterium | reverse complement strand
TATATTAAGTATAATACATGATTTCGTAAAAAGCAAATCTGACGTTTCCAGTGCAGATGTTAGCCCACTCGTAGACACAGTTAATCGTGCTGGAAACATCAACTTACGGCGAATTAATACTATCGATGCAATCAAAGATGTGATTCGTGAAACGGTCGTACGGCGTGCTGAAGATACGGATCAGGCCAGGCGAGATATATGGGGACGCGAAATTAAAAAGAGTGGAAATGGTCTGAATTGCTTTGCGTCGCCCGCAGCCATATCAGAGAGCACAGTGGATCGTGTGTATCAGAAAAAGCTACGATTAGGTCTGGACATCGGTATGCCGTCAAGCAAGATCAGAGGGTGGAGTTAACGCCTGGCGAATACGATAATTTTACACAAAAAGAGGGACAAGGCGCCAGAGTAGCAGTAGAATGTATAGTCAGAGCGAGACTTCCGGACGAGATCAAAAAGAAGCAGATATGGTCAGTCATTGATCGAGCCAGGGCTAAGAGCCAAATAATCCAAAAGCACTGCTCAAAGTTATAAACTGTATGTTGTAAGAGAAAAAGGAGCGAATATGACGAACGCAGCCCTTGTAAACAGGAACATTCGCCTGCAGTCGCTGGATAATCTTCGCGGGCTCGCGATTTTCGGGATGATTTTTGCCGAATTTATTCCTGCAAGTATGCCACGATGGATGCATCATGATCAATACATGCAGGGCGAAAAGCTGATCATTAATCTGGGTCTCACATGGGTGGATATCGTTTTTCCCATATTTCTCTTTTCTCTGGGCATGGCGATTCCTTTCGCTCTGGCCAAACGCATTGAAGAAAAGTTACCCGTCTGGCGTCTCATCGGACATATCGTCTGGCGAACGCTCATTATATGCGGTTTTGGCTATTTTTTGGGCAATGCGTATGGTTATCCGGCTGACTCATGGATGTGGATTCGAACATTGATCGGTTTTGTATGTCTGGTGCTCTTTCTGGCACGGCTGAGTTTCATTCCCGATGAGAAAAAATGGTTGAAAGCGATGACTAAAATCGTTGGCTTCGCGGGACTGCTGGCTTTAATGGCTACGGTGCATCATCAGAATGGCAGCGGCTTCACGACCGACAAAAACGATGTCATCATTCTTATCATGTCGCAGGTGTATCTGACATCATCGCTGGTTTGGCTTGTCACGCGAAAGAACATTCTGCTGCGACTGGCGGTTGTGGCTGGAATTTTCGCTTTGCGATTGCACAGTCAGGAGGGGGGGGTGATTATCTCGACGCTGGATCGCTGGATGGCAATGGCTCATCTGACGTGGTTCTACTGGTTTACGATTATTTATGTTTCGTCGGTGCCGATCTTTGGCAGTATTCTGGGCGATTTCGTTTACGAATGGTCAAAAACCCGCCAGGATTTTCAGGGTATTGAGCTGTCGAAAAGCAAACTCACCAGCCTGCTGGTTTTGCTCCCTATGGTGACGGTGGGCGGTTTATATTTCCTTCAGACGAGGCACATCTATTGGGGATTGTTTTATACCATAGCAATGTGCTTCATGATTAACCGGTTGGCGAAAGACGCACAAACGTCGATGGGATCACTGGTTCAACGGATTTGTAAATGGTCCACATTTTTTCTCATCGTCGGCTATTTTCTGGAACCCTATGAAGGCGGTATAAAAAAAGATCCGGCGACGATGGCTTATTATTTCGTTACCACCGGCATGGCTTCTTCGCTCTTCGTTTTTTTATTTATTCTGGTGGACGATTTGAAAGTTCAGCGAGGCCTGGGGTTCCTGCGTATCGCGGGAAGCAATCCGATGCTTGCGTACATTACAGGCGGCTTTTTGATCTTGCCGATTTTACACCTGACGCATCTTATAAAACCGATCGAAAAATGGAGTCAGCGCGGGCCGATTGAAGGAATGATCTGGGCGGTGGTTATTACCTGGTTTATTTTGTTTGTGGTCAATCAGTTTACGAAACGGAAGATTTATCTGCGCGTGTAAAGTCTACTTTTGCCGAATTTACCGCTTTGCACTTGATCGGACTGAAGAGGTCTCTGCAACCGCCGAAAATCGAAACGATATGAAGATCATCGTTAACCCGAATTTCTTGATCAGAACACCAGCTTGAGCGTTCGAATCTGGAACGGTGTGAAATTAACAGTCAACTGTTCCAATTTCTTCATGCCTTCGGTAGACATTTTTTCTTTTTTCCTTTTCTATGGTGTTCCACAAAAAATAAATGAATTTAGAGGGATTTTAATAGCGAACAGATTGGATTTCTATTCCGAAATAACACGGCACGTGATTTGGAAGCTATTCATAGCGTAACGCTTCGATCGGATCGAGGCGAGAGGCTTTCCATGCGGGGAAGAAACCGAAAATCAAACCGATACTGACCGAAACCAGTACCGCGGCACAGATAGCGGCCAGCGAGGTTTCCACCGGCCAGCCCAGAAACAGGCGAACCAGATAGGATCCGCCGTGCCCAATGAGAATCCCGATGGCGCCGCCGATAAGGCAAAGGATGATCGCTTCGACCAGGAACTGACGGAGAATGTCACGTGTTCGAGCACCGACAGCCATGCGAAGCCCGATCTCCCGGGTGCGCTCTGTAACGGAGACGAGCATGATATTCATGATTCCGACCCCGCCGACAGCCAAAGAGATCGTAGCGACGCACAAAAGCAGATTGGTCATCAGTTTTGTTGTAGACGAGAGCGTATTGGTCAATTCCGTCATGTCGCGTATTTCGAAATCGTCTTCACCGCCGGGTGGAATTCGATGCCGAGCACGCAGGACTTCCGAGATTTGTTTGATAGCGGCGGGAATTTCCTGCGAACATGACGCAGAGACGAGAATTTCATCGACATTGTTAATGCGGGTGGACATAGGATTGTCCTGTGTCTGGGTGGAGGACTGCTCAGGATAAAGCGAGAGCGTTTCACTGGGATAAAGATCGTTTGTGCTCGTGGAATCGCTGGAACTGCTGCTTTGGTTGTTCTTGGCAAGCATCGAACCCGTCACGTAATATTTAATAGCGGTCCATGGCGCCAGCAGGACGTCGTCCTGATCGCGGCCCATCATATCGGCCCCCTTGCTGCCGAGAACGCCGACCACTCGAAAAACGACATTTTTGATTCGCAGGGTTTTGCCGATGGGCGATTTGCCTTGAAACAGTTCACGAACCAGCGTTTGTCCGATCACGCAGACCCTGTTTCCACTAATAACGTCCTGCTGGGTAAAGGGCTCTCCTTCTGCCATCGTGCCCCAGTTTTGAATTTCAATCCAGGCTGGGGTCGACCCCATCAGCCAATCTGGAACCCAGTTTCGACTGCCGCAGATGACCTGCGTTCGAGCACGAATGATCGGAGCGGCGGCGTGCACCGCTGGGCATTCCTTCAGGATCGCATCGGCATCGCGTGGACTGAGGGTTGTTCCACTGCCAGCACCGGAGCTGATTCCCTGTTTGGAAACTGTGCCGGGACGAATGAGAATAACGTTGGCGCCCATCTTGGCGATCGACCGCTGCAGCGAGGCTGACGAACCCTTGCCGATTTCCATCATGGCGATCACCGCGGCAATGCCTATCACAATTCCAAGTGTGGTCAGGATCGCCCGCATCAGATTCCGTCGCATGGCCTTTAGTGCCGTCCGTACTGTGCGGTAAACTTTCATATCGCATCATCTCCTGCCGAGACAGTCATTTGCTCCTTGCGTTTGCGGGAAATCGCATTTTCTTTTTTGGGTGAAAAAAATCCTTCGACAATCAAGCCGTCATGAATTCGAATTACCCGTTTGGCATGGTCGGCGACATTCGCATCGTGCGTGACAAGGATAATCGTAATTCCTTCTTCCTGATTCAATTGCTGGAACATTTGAAGAATTTCTTCGCTGGTTTTGGAATCCAGATTTCCCGTCGGCTCGTCCGCGAAGAGAATGGGCGGACGGTTGATCAATGCGCGGGCAATAGCCACTCGCTGCTGCTGGCCGCCGGAAAGCTGAGAAGGCTCGTGGTACAGCCGATCCTTTAGCCCGACACGGCAGAGCATCTCTTCGGCACGGCTGAGACTTTCACGTTCGGAAAGAGAATCAGCCGAGTAGCTAAGCGGCATAATGACATTTTCCAGTGCGCTGGTGCGGGCCAGCAGGTTGAAATTCTGGAAAACGAAACCGAATTTCCGATTTCGCACGAGGGCCCGTTGGTCCGGCGACAAATGAGAGACATTCTCACCCTCGAGCCAATATTCGCCGGAGGTCGGATGATCCAGACAGCCCAGGATATTCATCAGAGTGCTCTTGCCGGAGCCCGATGCCCCCATCAGGGCAACCAGTTCACCCCGATCCACATTCAACGACACGCCCTTGAGGACTGGTACATCAATATCGCCCAAATGATACGTCTTGCTGATTTTTTTCAATGCAAGCAATTCCATAATATATCACCTCTTTACGAATTTTCCGTTATCGTGGCGGCGGGCCGCCTTTGGGCGGAGGGGGCAATTTCGGCGCGAAGGGATTATTGGCCGACTCGGACGTTGATGTCGTGGTGGCGGCTGACGTTTCAGCGGCCGTTGGTGTCATTTCCAATCCTGTAACGACTTCAAGTCCTTCGCAGAGTTCTTTCCCGCGAATCTCCGTCATTACACCATTCGTCAAACCGATTTCAACATCCACCGGCCGAACATATGAATTTTCGAGCACCCATACAGTCGCTTGTTTTTTCTGCTGCGCGGTGGGATTTTCAATTCTGCTGCGAAACTCCGGAGCAACCTGTGAAGCCGACGGCGTCCATCGCAAAGCCGTATTGGGCACCTGCAGAACATCGTTTCGCCGCGCCAATTCAAATTGTACTTCGGCGGTCAGATAAGGCAGCAATCTGCCGCTGGAGTTGTCGGTCGTAATTTCCACGGTGTAAGTCACCACATTTTGTGTCATGCAGGCATTGAGCCGAATTTTCCAGACCGCGCCCACAAAGGTCTCTCCGGGAAACGCATCGACCGTAAACGTTACCCTCTGGCCGGGGTGAATCTTTCCGATATCCGCCTCGTTTACCGCAGCCCAAACCAGCATCCGTTTGAGATCCTTCGCCAGCAAAAACAAACTGGGAGCACTCATACTCGAAACCACTGTCTGGCCGATATTCACACGCCGATCAATTATGATTCCTTTAATCGGCGATTTGATCGTGCAGTAGCTGAGATTTCGCTGAGCCCGCCACAGATTCGTCTGGGCTTGTGCCAGTGTGGCCTGGGCTTGCAGGAGTCAGCTTCACCGACAGCAACATTGGCCTTTGCTATCGCATAACTGTATTTATAGGCATCGTAACTGATTTGCGCCAGGGCGCGTGACGATTCAACTTTTTGCGCCCGATCCCAATCGGACTGTGCCTGCTCAAACTTGGCTTTCAACTGGCTAAGATCGGCTTGGGCGCGCTGGATGCCGGCTTTGGCCGACTGAACCTGGACCTTGGCCTCGTCAACATCTGCGCGAAATAGGGCATCATCGATCTGTGCCAGAACGGTTCCCTCTTCGACAGCCGATCCGTAATCGATTGCTTTGCCCGCTGCATCGGTTCCAAAGGATACGATCTGACCGGCTACCTGGGCTCCAACGTTGATCACCTTCTCAGGCTCAACCGTTCCGGTAGCGTCTATCGAAGCGACAAGATCACCCCGCGTTACCGGCACAGTGCGAAAGGAAACCGTCTGACCACTGGGCGATTGTACATATTTAAACGCACCCAGCACTCCTAAACCCAACACCAGGATCAATCCCAATCTTATTATTATCTTCATCGTTTGTTCTCCTGATTCGGCTGCCATATTTGAGTACTGACTAGTCAGTCATAATCGAACAATCAAATTTATATTATTCATTAATGTAATTGAAATCAGATTCTCGCTGCGGGTGTTTTGACTCCGTTCAGGAAGAGATCGACCATCGCCGTAATCGAAATGTCTTTGCCGGTTTCGATAAACCACATATCGTGGCCATGGATGACACTGATGAAAATGCAAGTAGCCACTTCCAAATCTACGCCGGTTCCGATCAGACCCTGCCGGACCCCTTCGCGTAATATTTTTCTCACCAGCTCTGTAAGCCGGCAATGGTGTGCCCTTAAAAACTTGCCTGCGCCCGGATTTGTTTGTTCCAGCTCCGGACCATGAAACTGGCGAAACGACATATGGTGTTTACGAAACAAGCTGCTCATTTCGTCAATAAAAGAACAAAGTTTTTCCCGCACCGGGGCGTTCGAGTCAGCAACCAAGTTGAGACGACGTTCCAATTCCGTCAGCAGGCTGGTCACCATCTGAAAAAGCAGGTCGTCTTTGCTTTGAAAATAAAGATAGATAGTGCCTTTTCCCACATGGGCGGCCATCGCAATCTGGTCAAGGGTTACTTCGTGAAATCGCCGACGTGCAAACATTTTTTCTGCAATCCGCAGGATTTTTTCGCGTTTTTCACCTCGAATCATGGCTGAACCCTCAATCGAAACCTCAGGATCGTCAATGAACCGGCAGCAGGATAAAACATAAATTGTGTAGTTGCATCTCGAATCATCTATCTTATTATAGAACTGACTGGTCAGTATTGCAAGAGCATTTTCTTTCTCAACCGGGGGAGTTTTTCCACCGAGGTGAATAGCAGAAAACACGTTTGTTGCGGCGTATCATTGATTCTGTACAACCTGCCTACTTTTTGATACGGCAAATCTGATCAAAGACAAATAAGGTTTGGTAAAAGTTGCACTTGCCAAGATCGAACCGGCATTCTATAATGTTTAGGTTCGTGTCGTGAGGTTTGCCGAGACGACGAGTTTAAAAAAATTCGATTTTCGGAAAATTGCGGGCGTAGCTCAATGGCAGAGCTCCAGCCTTCCAAGCTGGTCATGAGGGTTCGATTCCCTTCGCCCGCTTTCTTCCTTTTTACAGCCTTACTTCCTTTCCGGTAATGACTTACGCTCTTTTCGGTTCTTCGGAAAGTTCCCGAAAAAGAGCGGAAAATGCCTTCCACTGTCCAGACAGCGTCAGTCTTCAGTTGGTTGCCAGACAGGGATGAGTGCCGTGCCAGTTCGGTTTTTAGCGATTTTGGAGATGAATTGACCAGCCTAAAAAAAAGTGCGAATCGGGCGAAGAGAAGTGGTGAAGTTTTTTTTTACGAGCCCTGGTCGTTTCTTGTCAATTTTTTGAAATGGCTTGAGTACAGGTCGAGGGTATTCGAGAAAATGTCCACGGGGCGACCTGGGAAGGTTCCGGCCAATAGCCGACGATGGCTTCTTTCGCCTTTCCGGCTTGTCCATTCGGTTTGTCCTTCGCCGACTCCACTACCAATTTCGCAGAGAAGAAGGTGCATTATGATGCATCCTAGCGGGTCAGCATAATTTTAACTGAAGAGGAAGTTCAAGATTTTTCGAAAGAGTTCGGCTGGGGTGCGATTGGTGGAGAATTCCAATTTAGCGAAATGTGCAATCGCACTTGGATGATGGATGTAACGATCCCAGACGCTTTCTGCGGCTGAGTACTGGTCGGGCCGATATCGCTGTTCGGACCAGAAATCTGGCTCGACGATGAAGACTGGGCGGTGGATGTTGCGGGCGTTTTCGATGGCCTGCGAGAGTTCCTTATCGGAAAAGTCCCATCCGGCGTAGATGATCTGCCACTGATTTTTCTGATGAAGGTTTTTATAAAATTCGACGACGGGAGTGAGTCGGCCAGGAATGAAGAGTGCGCTATCCGGGGCGTGGCGTAGAGTTTCGCAGGTTTCACGAGCCGCACGGGCGCGATCGAAGTAATAAGATTGTATGGTGGACCAGAACAGGCCGATGATGGCGAGGTGAAGGAGGATCACGGCAGAGCCGATTGCAAGAGAATTTTGCATTTTTGCGGGGAGCTTGCCGCGAAGGCCGGCGGCAACGGGCATGCACAGGAGTGCGCCGATGAAGAGGACGAATCGCGGATTGAAAATCAGGCTGTGGTTGGCGATCTGGCCGAAGGTATAGAGTGTTACGGCGGCGAAGAGGGGGAAGGCCCAGTGGGGTCGATGGCGGCGGAGCGATCGGATCATTTCTGGAATCAGGATGACGACGATGGGGCTGAAGATCGCAAGCCAGCAGGCGAAGGCGATGAGATTTCGCAGGCCCATTTTCCAGAGCGAGCGGGCCAGTTGGAGCCGTTCGCGTGCCATTCCTGCAGACCAGCTCTTGTAAATTTCGGGCCAGTTTGGGGCACAGCACCAGACGATGATGAAATTGAGGCAGAGGACAAATGCGACGGCGAAGGCGAAGACGGCGATTTGTGCCAGAACTCGCAATCGTGATTGATCGCGGACGGCAATGAGTCCCAGTGGTAGCGGAGCTAGGAGGATCAGGGGTTCTCGAATTGAACAGCCAATGGCGAAGACTGCGCCGGCCAGGGCGATGCGCCACAATTTATCCGGCTCGGCGGACAAGAGCAGCAGGGTGCCGAGCAGGGCGGTGAGGGCGTAGGTTTCGGTCATGACGGCGGAGCCGTAGAGTGCGATGAGTGGACTGCTGACGAATAGAGCTGAGGCGATGACGGCGTGGTCGCGGTCGAACCATTTTTTTGCCAGGAGGAAAAAGAGCACGGCGTTGAGCAGGGCGAAGGCGGAGGTCGTCAATGAGAAGATTTTCCATGCGGAGTCTGGGCTGACGGTTGTAAAGAGATTGACGATTTGCCAGACGAGCCCCAGGATCGCGGTCATCGGCCAGCGTCCTGCGGCGAGAGGAATCGGATGGGCCGTAAGAGCACCGTAGGTATACAGATAGCTGTCCCAGTCGGTGAGGAAATCGGCCCGGAGCAGCAGGATAAAGGCCAGCTGAATGGCGAGGAGACACGGGATGATATGGCGGGTTTTCATGGTTTTGTTTTTTCTTTTTGGTCAAGGAATCGGATTGCGGCGTCGAGTTGTCGC
>CAYMXC010000094.1:0-9017 GCA_964394135.1 uncultured Phycisphaerae bacterium | reverse complement strand
TTTCAAGCCCTGGATCGCCGCTGCAGATTCCTTACCCAGATCGACGATGTTTTCCGCCAGGAATCCTTCGATTCCGTAGCGCATGCCGAGAATATTTTTGATGCCGCTGAATTGCTTTGCCTCGCTGATCACGCCTGCAAGCGAAGCATTGATTACGGATGTCGGTCCACCGGACTGACCCACGATCGCATTACCGTTTAGCACAATATCGTCTCCTGTATATATTCTTTAAAATTCAACCTGGCCTAACGAACGGCCAATCAAAATCGTAAACATTTTATTATATCTCTTTGTCGTAATCACTACAATATCGAAACCGCAATTGCTTTGTCGCTGCGGCGAGGGAGAGATAAACGTGCTCTTGCCAACAGCGGTTAAGAGAAGTTATACTGACCGGCATGGAAAAGAAAATTTTATATCTCGGCGATACGGCATTGAAAGAAGCAGCCTGCTATCTGGCGGGTGTCATGACATACTACAAGATCGATTTCGACTATGTTCCGTCGGATGAAAAGGTTTCCGCGACATTGCTCGATCGGCAATATGGCTCAATGATCCTCAGCGATTATCCCGCCGCTAATTTTTCCCGATCCCAGTTGGAACTGATCGCCAATCGCGTCCTTGACGGCCTGGGATTGCTCATGATAGGAGGCTGGGATTCTTTCACCGGCCTGAATCATGAATATACCGATTCAGTTTTGAAAGATATTTTGCCCGTAGTCATGCAGCCGGTGGACGATCGGACCAACTGCGCCCAGCCGTGCCTGATCGAAAAAAATCAAAATCACGAAATTATCGGCGATCTTCCGTTTGATTCCTGTCCACCCACGATCGGCGGATTCAACCTGCTGCAGGCGAAATCCGACAGCCGAACTATTCTGTCAACGCGGCGATTCAAGGTCCATCGAACGGAGAAGGGTTTTCATTTCTCGCCTTATGAAAAATCCGATCCTTTGCTCGTAGTGGGTTCCTACGGACAGGGTCGTGTGGCTGCATTTGCCAGCGATGTCGCCCCGCACTGGGTAGGCGGTTTTGTCGATTGGGGCGATGCCAGAGTCTGTGCCCGGGCGGAAAATTCCGTTGCTATTGAAGTCGGCAGCTGGTATGCCCGATTCTTCGCCAATCTCGTCACCTGGTCGGCAGGTTCATTATTCCGATAATTTTACCGCTTTTTTTCTATCCTAAGCCTGCACTGTCTTTATTCGTCATGTTTTTTGTGTGTGCCACCGTCGGCTTGTCCGAACCGATCCCTGGATAGGAAAAGGAGAGAACCTACTCAGGTTCCGACCGGGCAAGCCGATGGTGGCACTCGTTTCATAAGCCAAATATCGCTGGATCAAACATGTGGCCGTTTTACTTCGGGTTTAAACTTTGAGGAAGGAGTTTCTAGCCCAAAAACATTATCGCGCAAATCGCATCGTTTCAGTCTCTTTCTCGTCGAACATATTTCGATATCGGCTCGGCTGATAGAGTTTGAACTCCAGCGCCCGAAGATATTCTTCCGGACCGCCGTTGCGAACGATATCGATCAGCGACTCAATCTGCGTTTGCGAACGAAACGCAGCAATCGCCTTGAGTTTGTTTTCCAAATAAGATATCGGAGTCCGAACCCGCAGTTTCGGCGGCTCGGGAAAATCGCAGTAAACCCCGAGTTCGTGAACATATGGGACTTTCTCGAGCGGTTTTCCAAGTTCCGGCCAAATATTGCCGGAGCTGTGGAACAGACTGATCAAAAATTCTTCGTGGACAATTCGATGATCCGGGTGCAAATCGTTCGATGTGGGCAGAAAACATTGAGTCGGCCGAATCCGTCGCAAACACTGCGTAAAGGAGTTTTGCAGGCCGCTGAATCCATTGGCAACAGCCTGGTCGCCCGGAAGCGCCGCCCGCCGTCCACGATAGGACGTCAACTGGCAATCCGGAAATCCCAGCCAGACGATATTATGTCGTGGAACTCCCAAGGCTTCGTAGCACGCAAAGGTTTCGTTCCGACGGATATCGACGATGGTATTTTTCTCGCCCTCACTGCAATAGCCCATACTGCCGTCGGTGACGATGATGATATGGACGGGCACATTCTCCCGCTTCATCAATTGGATCAACAATCCGCTGCCCAGGACGACATCATCGTCGTGGGGACTGACAAAGACAAAACATTCCCGATCGCCCTGCCAGTGTCGCGAAACACTCGCCAGTGTGGGACCGACCCGTCGTTCGTTGCCGACCAGTCTGACAAATTCAAATTCTTCCTTCATCAACTCTTCCTTCGTTATTGTTATGGATAAATTACTTTATCTTTTTTATACTGCTTCCGCAAGCGATCAGTTCAAAAAATCAACGCTTCCGACACACTTACGTTTTTTCAGCACATCGTCACCAGCTTTTCGCTGAACACCATCGGTTCACGGTAATCGAAACCGTCCAGGTCAAGCACCCGCCAAACGATTTCGGGAATCCTGGCCAGATTCGTTTCCCGCAGCGCGGAAATCCTGAGCACCGGCCACGATTCCGGCAGCGGGAATTCTTCGCAGCCGGTGTCGATCTTATTCACCAGAACCACCACGCGTTTACTTTCATCAAGTATGGGGCAAAGTCTCTGCAGAAATTGCAGCGAGCGAGTTCGATCGGTGGCATCCAGCATCAGAAAAATTACATCCGCCCGCCGCACCTGGTCCAGGCTTCGCAGCTGAACGGTTTCCCACAGGGCGTCCGACGTCGAGCCGATGCCGGCTGTGTCCACCAGTTCCACCGGCAGGCCGCCAATATCCAACGCTACTTCGACGTAATCGCGGGTTGTGCCTGGAAAATCCGACACGAGTGATTGCGCAGTTCGTCCCATCGCGTTGAGGAGTGTACTTTTGCCGGCGTTCGGAGGCCCGGTGATTGCAATCCGCACTCCATCCAGCAAAAATCGAACTGCCGGCCAATATTTGCGATTCTCCAGCATTTTTTCACGATCTGCCGAATGGGCCTGATACAGCAGAAATTTCACTGCCAATGTTGTTTTCGCCCGTTCCAGCAGTCGATAGGCCTCATGTGCAGGAAAATCCTGCAGACCAAAAATCGCCACAGCCGATCCTTCATCTGTCGTCAGATGTGCCCCCCCTTCTTGCAACGTCTCGACGATTCGCTGGACAATCCGGATCCCGCCGTGCGAAGTGATCTCATAAATCTCCTGCTCCACCGGCAGCCTAACCGTCAGCACCTGATCAATTCGTCGGCCTTGAGCATCATGGAAATAACCCAGTTGAATTCGTCCGCATTCTGTGGTCAGGGGTTTGGAAAAAAATGAAGACAGGATTTGCCCCGCGCCCATACCCGACAGTTGAATCGCACCAATCGCACCGGCTCCCAGCGGACTGGTTATGGTTACTTTTATATCTTTTTTTTCGTCGTCCATTAGAGAATTTTATTACTGTTCCACCCAATGCTCATAGGCCAGTTCGATACCCATCAGCAGCAGGTCCGGCACGACCGCCTTGACAAAATCACATTCTCCTGCCACCAGAGCGCCGTCGCCGCCCGTTACGATCAATTCGGGCCAGATCGTCAATTTAGTGGCATATCGCTCCACCACTTCTCGCAGCACACCCGCCGCACCGAAAATAATTCCGCCGCTGATCGCCTCCGCTGTATCGCGTCCCCACGGCGTTTCCGGCGCCTTCAATTCCACCAACGGCAGCTGGGCAGTCTGTTCCGAAAGCGCCCTGGCCGACATTTGCAATCCGGGCAAAATCACGCCGCCCAAAAAAACGCCTACGGCGTTAACGCAATCGATCGAAATCGCTGTCCCGAATGTCGCGACCGCCACCGCCTTGCCCATCCGCTCGAATGCCATCGCCGCAGAAATCACACGATCGCAGCCGACACCCTTCGGATCTTTCACATCCAGCTTCAAAGGCAGGGGGATTTTCCTGCCGATCACCAGCGGCTCGATATCGAACGATATGGATGTCGCACTGGTGACCGCATCGCAGACTTTCGGCACCACCGAACAGATCACCACCGGCCGGACCTTCTGGTCTGAAATCCTGCCGTACATATTTTTCAACTCTTCGACAATCCGGCCCGTTTCTGCCGTCAGGACAGATGTCTGGTCCAGAATCTTGCGATTCTCCACGATCGCCACTCGCGTTCGCGTATTGCCGATATCCACTGCTATGATTTTCATATCTTACAGCTCCCTGGTGTACGAAAATTTTTTATCTTCCACTTTTTCTCTCCGGTCTATTCTTTGGCCTCTGCTTCCGCCCGCTCCAGGTCTTTTCGCTCCTGAATCACGTGCCACAATCGTTCCATCAATTCCAGTACGCCTTTACCCGTGACGGCCGATATGCCCATCACCCGGCACCCCAGATTTTTTTCGAGGAGTTTGATCCGCTGATCCGCATCGGTCAGGTCCATTTTGTTGGCCACCACGATTTCGGGTTTTTCCGCCAGCTTCGTTGAATACTTTTCCAACTCATGGCGGATCGTTCGATAATTGGACGCCGGGTCCGACTCGTCCATCGGCAGAATATCCAGCAGATGCACGATCACCCGCGTTCGTTCGATGTGTCTCAAAAATTCATCGCCCAGGCCCGCACCTTCGTGGGCCCCTTCAATCAGGCCGGGCAAATCCGCCAGGACCATTCGCCTGTGCCGAGAAAGCTCTACAATTCCCAGCACCGGATGCAGGGTCGTGAACGGATAATCGGCAATCTTCGGCCGAGCCGCCGACACGCGCGAAATAAGTGTGGATTTTCCAGCATTGGGCATACCAACCAAACCGACGTCGGCAATCAGTTTCAATTCCAGTCGAAGCATTCGTTCTCGGCCCTTCTGACCGGGTTCCGCATATCGGGGCGCCTGAACAGTCGGTGTGGCGAAATGAACGTTTCCTCTTCCACCTCTGCCGCCCTGCGCCACGCAGATTCGCTCACCAGGTTTTGTGAGGTCCTTCAGGAGCAGGCCGGTCTCCTTGTCGTACACCAGCGTGCCGAGGGGAACCTGGATATACAGGCTTTGTCCGTTCTTGCCAGCCATTTTTTTGGTTCGCCCCTTCTTGCCTTCGCCCGCCTTCCAGTGGTGATGGCCTACGAAATCCATCAGCGTATCGAGATTTTCCACCCCTTCCATATATACGCTGCCGCCATCGCCGCCGTCACCGCCGTCAGGCCCGCCACGCGGTTCGAACGCCTCGCGACGAAAGCCGACAAATCCATCGCCGCCGTCACCGCCTTTGACATAAATTTCAGCTTCGTCTACGAACATGGTTGACAGAATCCTCTCCAAGATTAACAATGATAGTCCATCCCGCAGTGCGGCGATCGATTTCCGCTCCTCGGGACGATGGGTTATATGCCCATGATATTTACGCCTTTACGCTTTTTATATTTTTCGTTCTTATTGTATTATAACCAGGAGTAACTATACGATGGAGAGCAAACAATTCAACTACGAAAATCTTTTCCAGCAGGCAAAGGCATTCGGGCAGGCTCACATATTCAAATTCTGGCAGGAATTGTCCGATTCGCAAAAACAAAATCTCTTGAGCCAAGTCGCCGATCTCGATTTCGCCCGGCTTGACCCACTCATTCAAAATTGCGTTCTGACCGCCCAGCCATTTGCGTTGCCCAAAACCATAGAACCCGCAGATTTTTTCCCCGCCGATCCGAAGGATGAAAAGCAGGAAAAGGAATATCGCGATGCCTGGGCACTTGGGGAAAAGGCCCTGAGAGATGGGAAAGTCTGTGCTTTCACCGTCGCCGGCGGCGCCGGCACCAGACTGGGATTCGACGGCCCCAAGGGAATTTTCAAAATCTCCCCCGTGCTGAATAAACCGCTCTTTCAGCTTTTTGCCGAATATCTTTTGAATTGCAAAAGACGCTATAATCCCACCATTCGGTGGTACATCATGACCAGCGACACCAATCACCATGCCACCATCGAATTTTTCCAGTCGAATCAATTTTTCGGCCTACCGGCAGAGCATGTCGTCTTCTTCCAGCAGGGAATGATGCCCGCCTTCAGCCAGGATGGAAAAATCCTTCTCGACCAGAAAGACAGCTTATCGCTGTCCCCCGACGGCCACGGCGGATCTCTTCGCGCGATGCGGAAATCCGGCGCGCTGGCGGAAATGAAGAAACTCGGCATCGAGTACATTAGTTATTTCCAGGTTGATAACCCCATGGTTCGGTGTCTTGACCCACTTTTCATCGGACTGCATATTTCAACGGGATCGGAAATGTCCTCCAAGTCTCTGGCCAAGGCAGACGACCTCGAAAAGGTCGGTAATTTCGTCATCGGCGATGGAAAACTAATGGTCATCGAATATTCCGATCTGCCCGAAACGCTGGCCCACGCCAAAAACGCCGATGGTTCCCGCAAATTCGACGCCGGCTCCATCGCCATTCACGTGCTATCGCGTCAGTTCGTCGAACGAATCACTGAAGGCGATTTGAAACTCCCTTATCACCGCGCCGTCAAAAAAGTGGCCTACATCGACGCTTCCGGCAGCAGGATCAAACCCGCCGAACCCAATGCCGTCAAGCTGGAACAGTTCGTTTTCGACGCTATTACCCTGGCAAAGAATGCAATGGTGCTGCAGACCAAACGCGAAGAGGAATTTTCGCCCGTCAAAAATGCTCAGGGCGTCGATTCGCCCGATACCAGTCGGCGTGACCTTATAGCCCGAGCCGCCCGCTGGCTTGAAAAAGCGGATATCCGGATCGAACGCAATCCCGACGGCACATGCGCCGCTGCAGTCGAGATTTCACCCCTTCGGGCGATTTTCGAGTCCGATCTGAGGTAATTTAGTGAAAATAGAATTGAAAGGCGGATTTTTGGGCCGACTTTTATTCAAAATGGACCCAACCTGAAAATTTCTTTTTGAAACAAAAAAATATTTGTGTCGCAACTGATTTTGAAAGCAAAGATTATATTATATACAATTTGAATGTAATTCCCCCAAAAATACCTTGACGCCTTTGTTTTGTTTGTTATACTTATTGTAATCGACTTTGTATTTCCGGCCAGATGAGCACGGAATCAGTATGTTTTAATAGTCGGCAAGAAACAGCGAATTGCTTTTTAGCGGAGGATTTTGACAATGGCCGATTTGCAGGGAATTGCAACCGCATTGATTGCGGGTAAACGTAATGATGTAGTGGAAAAAGTCAAACAGGCACTGGCAGAGAACGTTCCGCCGGCACAAATTTTGAATGACGGCCTGATCGCAGGCATGCAGGTGGTCGGTGTGAAATTCAAAAATAATGAATTTTATGTCCCCGAAGTACTGATTGCCGCGAGAGCTATGAAGGCAGGAATGGAAGTTCTTCAGCCGCAGCTGGCCGCCGCCGGCGTACAACCGGTGGCCAAGATCGCCATCGGAACGGTCAAGGGCGACCTGCACGACATCGGAAAAAATCTGGTGGCCATGATGCTCCAGGGCGGCGGGTTTGAAGTGATCGACCTGGGCACCGACGTACCTGCCGAGAAGTTTATTCAGGCCGCCCAGGAAAAAGGGGCAAAAATCATCGCCATGTCGGCACTGCTGACCACGACGATGCCTCAAATGGCAGGTGTGATCAAGGAACTGCAGGAAGCAGGGCTGGCCGGCAAAGTCAAAACCATGATCGGCGGCGCGCCGGTTACTCAGGACTACGCCGATGAAATCGGCGCCGACGGCTACAGCCCGGACGCTGCCTCGGCGGTCGACAAGGCCAAAGAGCTGATCAAGGGTTAAGCTTATTGACCATTTCAAAAATCGTTCGAATTGAAATCAAAGGGCAATCCACTGGGTTGCCCTTTTCTTTTGTCGAAAGCTTTTAAACAATCGCCAGCGGATCGACATCACGGGCACTTGTGAAAAATTCTACGTCGGGCAAACTGCGAGCCAGAAATTTTTGCAAAGGTTTTAGCGTAATGCGTTCGGAATTCCCGTGGCCGAGGCAAATAATGCTGATGCCGGAGCGTGTGGCCGACAGTGCATCATGGTGGCGTACTTCGCCGGTAACAAAAAGATCGATTTTTCCCTCCAGGACATCAAGCATCTTCCCGCAGGAACCCGGTCCGACGGCAGCGCGGATCAGCTGCCCGTTTGCCGCATCAGCGATTTGCAAATGATGAAGGCGGGTTCGCTTTTTAATCTGATCGACGACTTTTTTCAGCGTAGTGGGCGTGGCCAGAACTCCAACCCGGCCGATACCCAGTTCTGAAACTGCCTTCAGGGGATAAACATCGAAGGCAGGTTCTTCATAGGGATGATTTTCCCGAATGGCACGAACGACCGCGGGAAGTTTATCATTTTCGGCGATGACTTCCAACCGCATCTCCTCGACGGTTTCAAAATTTCCAGCCCGTCCGACGGCAGGATGCGATTCTTCACTACCGATAAAAGTACCGTGACCTGGAGTCAGAAAGGAACATCCGGCATACTGGCCGATGACACCTGCACCGACTCGGAAAAGGGCCTGCGAGACCTTGGACAATACCTCCGCCTGGGCAGGCACGAATATAACGACTTTGGATTGGTTCGACGGCAAATCGACGGCTTCAATCGGTCGGCGATCCCGCAGGTCAATCAAGTCAGCCAGGACGTCACTGGTGCCGCCGGGCAAAACGTCAAGGGCGGTATGAATCGCATAGACGGCGATGTTGGCGCGGATGGCCTGGAAGATGATCTCCTGGCGATCGGCACGAATATTTTTCAGGGCGGTGAAGATCGGCGGGTGGTAGGCGAGAATCATTTGAACCCGTCTGGCCTGAGCTTCACGGAGCACAGCAGCGGTCAGATCAATACACAAAAGAATCCGCGACACACGCTGATCCGGATCGCCGACGAGCAGACCGACGTTATCCCAATCCCGGGCAAGCTCGGGATGTAGAATCCGATCGAAGACATTTTTCACCAGTTTCACCGTTTTCAAAGTCGACTTTTTTTTCGTTGTTATTTGGCGCGTTTTCATTGGATATCGAGCTCCTTTCGAACAAGTCGGCGATATTTCTGGAGAAACGTGCGGGTAACGGTACCGGGC
>CAYMXC010000093.1:0-9022 GCA_964394135.1 uncultured Phycisphaerae bacterium | reverse complement strand
ACTTCAACCTCAAAATCCAATCAGAAAAATCCGAATTGCTTTTCTTCGTTTGTCGAAAGGTTGCTTATATGAATTTCTACATCGATATTGACCGGTTAGCGAAATCGCGATCCTTCCGATAATGCAGCCGTTTAACCCATCTGTAAACTTCACTTTTACAATTCTTTACAAAACTAGACTTAGTTTTGTCGCGGCGAGGGTGTATTTTAAATATAGGATCGTATTTAAAAAAAAGGATAGTTATGTTCCGTAAAGCAAAATTTGCTGTTCGTTTTCCACGCGGATTTACGCTGATCGAATTGCTCGTGGTAGTCGCGATCATCAGCGCACTGGTTGGAATTTTGATGCCGGCTTTGAGCCGTGCCCGAACTACCGCCCGCCGGACGGCCTGCAAGTCCAATCTACATCAAACGGCGGCGGTGTTTCGCATGTATCTGGATACGGAATCGCACGACGTGTATCCCGATGCCGTACAGATGCCTTCTGTCGATAATACCGCACCCGGTATTGCCACGGTCCTGAAATCATATCTTAGCGATCCAAAACTTCTTAAGTGCCCAAGTGACCAGCCGAATGATACTGCAAGCGATGGGAGGAAGGATTATTATTTTAATCTGGAGGGAACGAGTTATGAATATCCGCCATATGTGCGAGGAAGAA
Organism: uncultured Phycisphaerae bacterium; assembly: GCA_964394135.1. Taxonomy (GTDB): domain Bacteria; phylum Planctomycetota; class Phycisphaerae; order JAAYCJ01; family JAAYCJ01; genus CAYMXC01. The sequence goes on along the minus strand of CAYMXC010000093.1, from coordinate 8,362 downwards.
AAGCAAACGAACTGATAGAAGAAAAATCATCGATCTTATTTGACTTTGAGGCCTTTCACGGCCCAGTCGGAGCAAAAGGCTCTATCAATTTTCTGAATGCGGATGGCAGTGTCGAAGACTAAAGAAGGTGTTCTATGCTGATGTTGAATATATTGAATAAAAGATATCTGATTGTAGTTTCCGCCGGGTTGCTTGGAATTTTAATTTTCGGGATTGCAGCCTTGGCAATTCGAGGCAAGGCCTCAGCTCCCAATCCCAAAACCGCCGACCCGAAACATGTGGCGAATTATCTGGCTTCAAATTCATTCAGAAAATTAAGTAACGAAAAAAAACAGGACTATCTGAACCAATTACGGCAGCGAACCGATTTTTCAGGTCCGCCTCGGGGGTTGAGCGAAGCACAGCAGGAACAAATTCGTCGAAATATCGAGCCGGTTATGCGGGCTGGGATGGAGAAAGAGATCGAGGATTTTGCAAAATTATCACCGGCTGATCAAATCGCTTTTCTGGATCAACGGATCGATCAGATGGAGGCGATGCGTAAAAAAGGTGGCACTGAAAATGCCGAGGGCAGACCTGATGGTCCTCCACCAGGTGGGACGGGCGGTCCTCCTCCCGGCGGACCACCGCCAGGTGGCAGGGGTGGTGGAAGACCCGGCGCTCCCAACCGCGATATGATGCGGCAAATGATCGGAAGGAGCAATCCGAGGGAACGGGCGCTACGGACGAAATTTATGGATGCGATGCGAAAGCGAATGAAAGAGCGAGGGATGGATGGACCTCCATAAGAGTGTATATAATAATGAAAAAGGAGGTCCTATGATCCTGCCCGAAAAAACGCTGTCGGTGGAACGTATTTTGATCATCGATGACGATAAAGAGTTGTGTGACTTGGTAGCTGAATATCTCCGACCGGAAGACTTTGCCGTTGAGGCTGTCCATGACGCCGAGTCTGGAATCGAAAAAGCCTTATCCCCGGACCATGCGGTTGTCGTCCTGGATGTCATGCTTCCTGGAATGAATGGATTCGAAGTGCTTCGGCGGATTCGAACCAGATCGACGATTCCGGTGCTGATGCTGACAGCCCGAGGCGAAGAAGTGGATCGCATCGTGGGACTGGAGATCGGTGCCGACGATTATCTGCCCAAACCGTTTAATCCCCGTGAACTGGTCGCCCGCATTCGTGCTATCCTTCGCCGAACATCTTCCTCCCGATTCGCCTGGACCCAGCCGGCTAACTCACAGATTACCGTTGGCGACATTACTCTAGAAGTGGGGACACGCACAGTTCGCCGTGCGGGGGTAGCAGTGGAATTGACGAGTGTTGAATTTTCGATTCTGGAAATTCTCCTGCGGTCGGCAGGGTCGCTGGTTACACGCGAGGAACTGACGCGGCGAGTCTTGGATCGGGAATTAACCCCTTACGATCGAAGCATAGACATGCATATCAGTAACCTGCGAAAAAAACTCGGCCATAAGGTTGGAAATTATGAACGGATCAAAACAATACGCAGCGGTGGATATATCTACGCGGTCGTTGAATCCTTAGCCAAACCGGAGCACCCCTGATGCGAAGCCTGTTTTTTAAAATCATTGAGTGGTACAGGGTATCAGGCATTATCGTTGCGGGCGTTCAGTTTCTGACCACGGTGTCGACGTCGTTTCCACCGCATCATGATCGTTTCATGGCAATCTCCAATTACCTCTGCAGTGGATTCGGGCATGAGGCGGTGGCGATTCTCGAGCGACAGGGAAAAAACGGACTGAGCCGATATCTCCAGGATATTGAACGTAAAGCCGATATTCAGTTGTTTTTATTCAACGATGGAAAGCCGATATTTCCGGAGCAAGAGGTTTCCGTTTCACCTGATGAGTTGACTCCGCTTGCCGATGAAATAATGCCTCCGCATTTTCCCCAGCCAATTGAGGCAAAGGCCGTAATAGACTCCGGCGGCAAAAAATACAAAGTTATGATGAAAATGTTCCCCCCCGACCCCATGGAGCCGATGTCCTCTAATCTGGGGGTTCTGAGCCTGCGATTAACGGCCGTGCTCTTAATGGCCGGAGCGGTTTGCTATGGATTGGCCTCCTATCTGACGGCGCCTTTATCAAAATTGCGCCAGGCCGCCAAGCGGTTGGCAGACGGCGATTTATCCGTTCGAACAGGCGTGGCAGTCGGAAAACGGCATGACGAAATCGGCGATCTGGGAAAGGATTTCGATTTCATGGCGGAACGCATCGAAACCTTGATGATTGGCCAGCGACGGTTGCTCCGCGATATATCCCATGAATTACGATCGCCCCTTACGCGTTTGAATGTGGCGCTGGAACTGGCACGCCAGCGGGCGGGGGCCGAAGCCCAGGGAGATTTGAGCCGTATCGAATTGGAAGTGAACAGATTGAATGAATTGATCGGCCAGTTACTGACCCTTTCCCGCCTCGAAAGTAAATTGACGGATAATAGTAAAACGAAAATGAACATGGCGGATATTATAAATCAGATTGCCGAGGATGCGGATTTCGAAGCTCATAGCCGCAATCGACGGGTAAGCGTACAGATATTGGATCGACCTGTTATTGTAGGGATTCAAGCTCTATTACGCAGCGCGATCGAAAACATCGTGCGCAATGCCATCTATTACACCGCGGAAAATACGACGGTTGAAATCTCGCTTCGCCAATCGGTGAACGATAACGAGTCGTATGTGGTCATTGGCGTGCAGGATCATGGCCCGGGAATTCCCGAAAGAGAACTCGAAAAAATCTTCCAGCCATTCTACCGCGTTGCCGATGCTCGAGATCGTGGAACGGGAGGCGTGGGGCTTGGCCTGGCCATCACGGATCGGGCGGTCAGATTGCATGGAGGAATGGTCAAGGCAGCAAACATCAAGGAGGGAGGATTGCTGGTCGAAATTATCCTGCCGATAGCTGAAAACAATACAAAAACCGATACAAACCAGCGCGAAACTGAGAAACCACAATAAAAAAACAATGGAAACTCGACCCGAAACAATTAAACACCAGATGCGTTCGATGAATGTATCCGAAATCGCTGTCGATCTTCATTCGGAGCCTTCGGATGTTTTAGGGGAAGTACTGGAATCCATCCAGTTGAGAAGTGTTGTTTCCGGCCCGTGGACGTTCAATAGTCCCTGGGGAGTGCGTGTCGAAGTCGGACCACCAAGATTTTATATAATAACTCACGGCAAATGCTGGCTTGAACTCGAGGGTGCAAAGTCTCCGGCATGTCTCGTTCGCGGGGATCTGGCGGTCCTCACCCATGGCCGGCGCCATACCTTTTACGAACCATTGAATAGCCCGGTCATTCCTGTTGATCAGGCCTTGCTGTGTTCCCGCAATTCCCGGCAATCGGCTTCTAATGGCAATAATCAAACTTCTATTGTTTTCGGCTCCCTCCTTTTTGAGAACCAGGATTTTTCTTCTCTGCTTTCTCAACTGCCACCCATTCTTCATGTGAAAGGTGAAAACGAAAAATCCATGTCCTGTATGGATGATTTACTGCGAGTCATTATTCACGAATCCGACTCGATCCAGCCGGGTTCGCAAACAATCATCAATCGCCTCGTCCATATCCTTTTTATTCAAGCGATTCGTGCCTACGTCGCTACCCTTCCCCGTATACAGGGTAATCTCCTTGCAGGATTGTTGGATCCTGAAATCGGTCCTGCCTTGCGATTGATACATCTGAATCCGGAAAAACCCTGGACGGTCGCCTCCCTGGCGGAAAAAGTGTGCATGTCGCGATCGGCCTTTGCGGCTCGATTTACATCCCTGGTGGGAAATCCACCTCTGTTTTATCTCTTTCTTTGCCGGATGAATAAGGCCTGTAATTTGCTTCGCGACCCGCATAAGAGAATAAAGGAAATCGCTCCCAGAGTGGGCTACGCTTCAGAAGCGGCCTTCAGCAACGCTTTCAAACGGTGGGCCGGCATGGCTCCGGGACATTATCGCGGAACCATGCGCCCGGCATGACCATATAAAAAAGTTTTTTGTGAAATTTTACAATCAGGATGAAGTCGTGCTGTCCGAAGTTGTTCCTAGCAGGCTTTCGATGGCATATTCAAGAATCGAAACGCTTGCGGTTTCCAGTGAACTCAAAATCGTAGAGGACATGCTGCATCCGCCATTCAGGCTCCCAAGAAAGATCACGCTCAGGATAAGGCCGCTTACGAATGATCTTTTCAACCGTGTCGTCGAGTTGCGCTTTGCCATAAAAAACTCCTTCCGGAATATAAGAATGAAAAATATCTGAATCTTCTGTGAGCATGCCATCTTTCGAAAGAAGCCTTGCTGTTGTTCTGTAGGTATTGCATCACATTTGAATAGTATCTTCGAAACGCCTCCCAGCTTCCATACGCAATGATCTTGAAGATATGCGTCATCGTCCGTAAAGTTTTGTAAAGAATTTGTGAGGGTTTATGAATTTAAAAAATGGAGCCATCCCCTTTTTCGGAATGGCTCCTCTCTCTCGCCTTGGCCATGGAATCTTCGCCTGGGCCGCTCGACTCGATTTGTCTCCAATTATGCCTGGACATCCAGCCCAAACAGAATGTCCGTAAACGTCTTTAAGAAATCGTTTTGATCGGAATTGTTCATTTGCTGCAAAAGGAAAAGAAGTCCCTGGTCTTCGGTGTTGCTAGAAATTGTAGAATCCGTACTGCTGGAAGTGGACGTAGCAGTCGTGGATTGTCCATCCGCCGGAGGAGGACCACCCATCCCGCCATCCATCGGAGGCGGACCGCCCATTTCGCCCATGCCAGATGAACCACCCATCGCGCTCATCGTATTTTTCATCGCCGTTTGAAGTCGCGATTCCAGATCCTCCGGATCGATCCCGTTTTCCTTCAAAACATTTTCGACTGCGGTTTTGATGTTATCTTTCAGACTGCTGGTGTCGCCCGAGGATTGAGCCTCTTCCAGGGTGGAAGTGATGGCGGACTGTATCTGGTCACGAAGCCCGGATATTTTGTCGCTATCCACTCCCGCCGCCTCGGCGGCTTCTTCGAATTTCGCATCAAACGCAGCCTTTTGAGCTTCACTGGGGCCGCCGGTTCGCGATACACCCTGCTGCCGTTGTGCCAGGTTTTGTAGCAGGGAAGTCATCGATGTATCCGTATTGAGGCTTCCGATTGTTGACATACTGTTCCTTTCATTAAAAATGTGTCTTTCGTCTCTTTCGTCTTCTCAACAGTACTATCGACGAAATACAACATTTTAAGCATACGAATGTGTCCTGAAATATTGCGTCATCGTCCCGTTGTACGTAAAGAATTGTAAAGAAAAACGAATTGATCGGTTTTTAACCGTAAGGATGAAATGAGGGGCAATAGATCGACCCACCCATCGGAGTTTTGCCGATCAACCGGCATTTATTCCGTTGGACACAGAGAAGGAACCTGACGAATCCACTCGGCGACGTCCTTGGCAAAATAGGTGATGATGATATCGGCGCCGGCGCGACGCATGCCGATCAGGGCCTCGCGCACGCAATGCCGCTCATCGACGCATCCGAGCTCCGCTGCCGCCTGGCGCGTCGAATACTCTCCGCTGACAGTCTAGCACGCGATGGGTACATCAAAAGTCTGGCGGGCTTGTTGGATGACGTCAAGGTACGCCAGCGCAGGTTTGATCATGACAATATCGGCGCCTTCCTCGATGTCCTGCCGAATCTCCCGCATGGCTTCACGAACGTTATGATAATCCATCTGGTAGGATTTTCGATCGCCGAACCGCGGCGGAGACTCGGCGGCTTCGCGAAACGGACCGTAAAATGCCGATGCAAACTTGGCGGCATAACTGAGAATGGCAACGTGTGAAAATGCGGCTGCATCCAGAGCGCCTCGTATCGCCGCGACTCTACCATCCATCATATCGGATGGCGCAACGATATCGGCGCCCGCACGAGCATGTACCAAAGCCATTTTACTCAAAAGTTCGAGTGTGGCGTCGTTATCGACTACATTTTCATTCCCGACTTTCCGAAGGACTCCGCAGTGGCCGTGACTTGTATATTCGCAGAGGCAGACGTCAGTGATGATGATCATGCGGGGGCATTTCTGCTTGATAGCCCGAATGGCCTGCGGAATGATGCCGTCGTCGAGCCATGCACCCGTGCCTCTCTCGTCCTTGGAATCGGGTATGCCGAACAGAATCACCGCGGGAATGCCCAGCGATTCGAGTTCAAGACATTCTTCCACAATGAAATCAATGGACATCTGTGCCTGACCGGGCATGGCCGTAATCGGACGATGAACCCGCTGGCCGGAACGAACAAAAAGCGGCATGACAAGGTTGCTCAAGTCGAGATGCGCCTGGCGGACCATTGCGCGAAGTTGTTCATTCTGGCGAAGCCGGCGAAGACGATGGATCGGAAAAGGCATATGCATAATCTCCGTTTCATTTACCACAAATTTCCATATTCATTATATAACGAAAGCGTCCGAGAGGAAAGAAAAGACCGTCAAACGGGTGGTTTCAATTACATCGCACGATCATGCTGCGCATGGCAGAGCAAAACACTCTTTCACGCCGCACCTCGCATAACTGTCAATCCACCTGGATGATTCTGGTGTCATGAGAATTAAAAACGAGTTTGCCTAGTTTCAGAAGTTTGAGGTCGTCGCGATGTTTGAATTTCTCATTCTCGAGTTTGCCGACAATGATATATCGAACATTGTACTTGCGGAGCACGCGTAGCGTAGCGGGCAGATCATTGGATTCATAAACCGTGGCGACTTCGTTGACCCGGGCCGAAACGGTTTTGTTCTCCCCACGCCAAAGCCATTCGTGGACATACCAGCCGAGAATGGTCGGCAGGCCACTCGCCATCGAAATTCGACCGTAGTCGGTATAACTGTCGCCGTTGGCCTCCAAAATCACGGGCTGGCCCTTGACGTTTTTGCTAAGCCAGGAAATGGCACGATAATCGTCCGGATATCGTTCATAAAGAAAATACAACCCATTGAGCCGTTTGTAATTTTTCACCGCCAGCGAACCGTAATAGCCCTTGACCGCAAAGTATGGATACAGCAGCGGCAATCCAATCAAAACAGCAAAAACCGATCCCAAAACCACTTGGGCCCACAACCGTTTTTTCAGCATGATTATGCGGATACAAATAAAACCAGCCGAAATCCCGAACAGAATAAATGCCTGATAGGTCAGCTTGAACATCGTGTTGGCACGCGTAAAGGAAGAGATATAAATGTCCTTGAGGTAAACGATTTCAGGCATGATCAGAAGACCCATCGCGGCAAACGACAAAATAAGAACAAACAGATCCGATACGCTGAGCTGATGGAAAAATCGCGAAAAACTGCGAACCTTCCGCCACGAAATGATCAAAAAGATGAGAAAAATCGCGACGAATGAAAGCTGATAACCCCATAGCACCATCAACTGGTATATCGGCGAACGTGTATGAACCAAACCGACACCTTTGGAAAAATTCACAAAATGGGCAGTGAAGGGTCGCGAAAGAATCGTAAAGACAAAAAGAATCTCAATTATCTGAATCAGCGCCACCAACAGTGCTTTGATCGTCAATCGGAATCGGCGAATGTTTTTGACGTAGATAACTGCAACCGCGACCATAAAGTAAATCGGAACATCCCAGGAATTGGTCATGAAAAACACTGCCAGCAGAAAACCGATAAGAACATTTTCAAACCATTGATCGTACCACAAACTTAATGGAAAACCGCCACGGGATTCCTCTGCCGATTCGGACCGCCCGCCGATCGCGTCACTCAATAATTTCAACACCACCGCCAAAAACGTCAGAACCAGTGGAATATTCGAAACATGACCGTGAAGGTCGGATACAACAAAAGAGTAAAAAGGAAATTCGTGTATCGTTTTATCGTTTGTGGAAGGATTGTAACCGATATATCGCGTGGCGTCCGGATACCAATACGGTTTCTCGCCACCAAAGGCGTATACGGCTGTGTGAAGATTTCCGCCGATCGTAACCAGAACGGCTGAGATCAGACCGGCCGCGATTTTCGAACGCAGCCGGCAGTCGCCAAGCAGATGAACCAGATTGGCGACAAGAGAAAAAACAAAAGCAAACGTGCACGCAAAAAGCGTGGCGATCATCAGATTGTAAGACACCGCTGACGGCGTGTTGGTCAAACGGGTAAGAAAAGCCGCCAGATAATGACCGAAATAATAATAGTTGATGCTCTTGCCCGCAAACCACATGTCGGCTGGCGGCATATACGAAGTACGCAAAATAGAATTCATGAATCCGAAATCCATGAATTTTTCCAGGCCGGAAATGTCGCTCTGATGGCCGCGGACGAACGACCAGAAAAATAACGCAACGGCAAAAAGACACACT
>CAYMXC010000092.1:0-9043 GCA_964394135.1 uncultured Phycisphaerae bacterium | reverse complement strand
GTCTGGATACACTGAAAGATGAGATGTCTTGAAGTTTTTTGAGAAATATGGAAAATGGCGGGAAATTGATTGCGATTGCGATATTTGACGGAAGGAGTCTGTATGAAGATTACGGGTACGTTTCTGGATGAGATCAGCCACGATATTCCCCATCAAAACTGGGGAGTGACGGAATGGGCACGCGATTTTGCGGCGATGCGGTCGATCGGCATTGATAAGGTTATTATTATTCGCAGCGGCTATAAACGATGGATGACCTATCCATCAGAGGTTTTGGCGAAACATCGAAACGGATTTAATCCGCCGGTGGATTTGGTTCAGCTTTTTCTGGATTTGTCGGAAAAGCACGGCATGGGGCTTTATTTCGGGACGTACGATTCTGGGGAGTTTTGGCACAGTGGCCAGCATCAGAAAGAGGTGGATATCAATCGGCTGGTGGTGGATGAGGTGTGGAAACGGTATGGGAAATCGCCTGCATTCAAGGGGTGGTATTTGACTCAGGAGATCAGCCGAAATGTGCTTGGGATCGTGGAGATTTACGCGTCCATCGGGCGGCATTGCAAGGCGGTGTCGAACGGGCTTCCGGTTCTGATTTCACCGTATATTCAGGGTCGGAAAGCCATCGATGTCGGTGATAGCCATTTAGTTCGCGATAGCGGCATTTCGCCTGAGCAGCACGAGAAGGAGTGGAGCGAAATCATGTCTGGCATCCGTGGATCGGTAGATATTGTGGCCTTTCAGGACGGGCATGTCGATTTCGGGGAGCTGTATGAATTTTTGACGATCAACAAATCACTGGCAGACAAATACGGGTTGACGTGCTGGACGAATTCCGAGACGTTCGATCGGGATATGCCGATCAAATTTCTGCCCATCAAGTGGGAAAAGCTGCTGTTGAAGCTCAAGGCGGCGGAATCGGCCGGTTATACCGACGCCATTACATTCGAGTTTTCGCATTTTCTGAGTCCCAATTCATCGTATCCTCAGGCACACGGATTGTATGATCGATATAGAGAATATTTGCAGGTGCGATGAGGTTTTAGGATGCTGATTTAAGAATTTTTACAGCAGACGGGTCAGGTCGGCGGGTGGTATTTTGAGACGGCTGAGGATGGGTTCGATATCGTTTAGGAATCGGTGGCCATCTTCCCAGTAGCCTGCGGTGGGGCGTAGTTCGGGGTTATGTGAGCGCCAGAATGCGTTGAACTGAGTCATGAACAATTCGCGGAGGAATTTACTGATCAGCGACGCCCAGGCGATCAGGAGATGTTGTGATTCTCCTTTTTCACAAAAGTGGATTTTGATGGATCGATTTGGGTAGTTGAGGCAGTAGATGCTTTCTTGCCGGTCTTCTTTTTCGACTGCGAGATTAGCGTCGGAGAAGGCTTGGAGGAGATTTTTCACATAGGAATCCTTTCCGCCCTGTTTATCGATGCAGATTCGGACATTGTTTTCCTGTGAATCGTCGAGGACTTTGGTGATGAGTCGAACGGTCTGGCTGAAGAGGACTTCGGACTTATTTTTGGTCAGCCGGACCATATGGTTGTATTTTTTTTCGACGAGAGGTACGGATTTGACGGCGGAAATTTTTGCGTGGACGGCATCGAGTTCGCGTTTCATCAGGCTGGTGGAGAGGCGCAGTGCGTCGGCATCGATTTTGCAGGGCAGGGTGAGGTTCTGATGACAATACCACTGGTGTGAGAGATGTGGGTCTGGCTCAAGCGAGACGGCCCGGAGCAGTTGAGTGAAGTCTGCGGGCAGCAGTCCTGATTCGAGCTGAACTGCGGCGAGGGAGCTTCGTTCGAGTTCACGGAGGTCTCTGGCTGGGGCTCGATAAACTTTTTTACTGTCTGCGACGACGAGTCGACCTTTGGCACCTGCGACGCGATCTGTGAGTCCGGCGGCGAACAATTGCCAGAGGGAAATACCTGCCAACTCGTCTGGCAGCGTCAAAGCCACCGTCGAGACGACCAGCGGTCCGAGCAGCGGACCGTATCCAGCTTCATCCACTCCGATTAACAGCATATCGAATATCCTTTGGGTGGATATTATACGCGGTGTTCCGTAAAAAAGGCAGATGGATTGACGATTTTTATTCTCAGCGGTTCGCAATGGGTGCGTTTTTGGAAGTTTATTAATCGTCAATCCATCGTAGTCTGTATTTATTGTCTATCATCCGCCGCCGAGCAGGGTGAGAACCGATTGCGGGGTTTGATTGGCCATACTGAGAACGGACATTCCGGCCTGATTGAGGATTTGTGCCCTTGTCAGTTTCGAGGTTTCTTCAGCGAAGTCCGCATCGCGAATCTGCGACTCGCTGGCAGTGACGTTTTCGAGAGTAATCTGGAGGGAGTTGATATTCGTCTGGAGGACGTTTTTCTCGAAGGCTCCCAGTCTGCCTCGTAGTACGGAGATTTGTTTAATTGCGGCCTGGATTATATTACTGGCTTGTGCGGCATTTCCCGAAGTGAGGGAGTAGGCGCCACCCTTGACGATTTGAGTCAGGTAGCCATCGGTGCCGTTTCCGAGGCTCGATGCGGCGACGGAACGGATGCCTATGTTTACCTGCTGGTTGGTGTTGACGGCAGGTCCTAGCTGGAATTTTGCGCCTCCGCCGGTGATGGCGAAACTTGCAGATCCGCTCTTGAAGGACGAATCGACAGTCATTTCCATTTCAAGTCCAAGACTCTGGAGGTTGATATTTAGTCCGTCGCCTGTGGCTCGGATTCCATTGATGGTTGCGCCGATGTCTCGTCCTGTATCGCGTGTGACCTTGTTGGTTCCGGAGTATACATCGAAGGGGTTTGTCGTCGGGAGCAGAGCCTGTACCTGAACGAAAGCGTTAGAGCCGTAGTTTGTAGATTCGAAGGTGACGCCGCTGGCGTTGGAAGTGCCATTAGTCAGTCTTGCGGTTACGCCTGTGGCATCGGAATAGGTATTGACTGCGAAGGCGATGGCCGAGGCGGTAGTACCAGAACCGAAGGAGATGGTTGTGGTACCGATATTTCCTTTGATTTCGATGGTGACCGCTTTTGAGGTTTGTGATGCTTTGTATTGCAAAGCAGCCTTTTGCGCCGAGGTGACGACATTCACTTTGACCGGTATATAGGCATTATCTCCGAACTGGACGGAATAGACATGCAGATCCTTGATTTTGGTTTCATCGACGCCGCTGGTGACGTAGGAAAGACTTCCGTCGAGGAGTTTGAGTCCTGCAAAGGTTGTGGTGTTAGCGATTCTGGTGATTGATTCGATCGCTGAATCGACCTGTAACTGGTTGGCCTCGATTTCTTCCTGGGACAAAGCTCCCGAGTTGGCGGCTTCGACGGTCAGCTGTTGGATGTTGACCAGCATGTTGGCGACTTCGTTGAGGGCACCCTCTGCGGTAGCAATTACGTTAGAAGCACGTTCAGAATTTGAGATTGCCTTTCCGATACCTGCCATTTCTGCGCGGAGTGATTCGCTGGCGATCAAACCTGCGGGATCATCTGCGCCGCGGTTGATACGCAACCCGCTGGACAAGCGTTGCAGCGCTGTCTGCATATCCGACTGGGACCGCTGTAAATTGGTTTGAGCGATCAGTGCACCGACATTTGTGTTAATTCTTGTCATGATTAATCCTCCATGATTTTAAGGCAGTCCGTGAATCCGCCGACCAGGCGGGGTAATCGGACCGTTTCCGGCTTAGCTTTCCAAGCCGGTCGGCTGCGTTCCTTCGCAGCCGGAATTATTGGATTTAATGTTATTATTTTCCGAATTAGTATTAGAATCAGCCGGTTTCACTCGACGGCGTCCTTTTGTCGAAGGACCCTGGTTCGGGTCTTCTGGCTGGACTGTGTGTTCGTTTTCCGGCGGTTGTTTGATCACCGGCGGCACACTCTGGTCCGTCGAGGGGACCTTGCTGGTAGCAACGGATTTCAAATCATCGGGACTTACCTGTGAGGCGGAACGGTTTTCTCGTTTGATCGCCTCGTAAACTTCTTTTCGATGTACGGGAATATGAGGCGGGGCTTTAATGCCCAGGCGTACCTTGTCGCCTCGGATATCGACGACGGTGATTTCGACGTCGTCGCCTATCATAATCGTTTCGTCTTTTTGTCTGGACAGCACCAACATGCTCGGCTCCTTCCATAGTCATGCCGATGCCAGAGTGACTTGGCATACCAGTTTTTCGACCCTGCAACCATCGGCAAAGTTACATTACAGGGTTCTGTCCGACCCGTCGGGCCCGGCATCCACTGGCTCATTTCCACCAAATCCATTTGGTGGTCATCAAGTTCGACCTGGCAATTCCTTATGCTGTTTTACTGATGAGCATCGACCGCCGATTGCTCAGCTGCATGAACGGCTGGCGTGTCGTGTAACGCTTGTCGGACAGGACCAGTTGTTTTCCTGTCAGATTTCTTGCGTTGATCACGAGCGGTCCCTGCAGATTTCCAGTGAGCATGTCGTCGACCTTGTTGACGATGACCAGCACCTGTGCATCCTCGGGTGCTTCGAGTCCGATGAGCTCGAGTTCCTCGAGTTTCACGGGCACGCGATAATCGGGGACGAACGTTCTCGGGTCACAGACGACGAACGCCAGTTCTGGACGGTCCAGGGACTGCATCCAGAAAAAGACGCCCTCGTCGTTCGTCTGGATCAGGGCGAACCTCTGACAGTTCGGAAATCCGACCATTCCTTTCGGGAAATTCATGATCCGCTGGTCGTCGATTTCCACCATACCAAATCTTGTCGTTTGGATTTGCATTAGATGCTCCATATGGGCCCGAATCCCAGATGACTTACCCGCGTGAAGGGGCCGCGAACCTCCGGTCGCAATCCATCGACTGTCGATGGACAAGTCGTACCTGTCTCCGGCATCGGGCCTTTCCTGCCGGTTTCAGGGGTCCCGTAACCGGGACCGGGTATTTTTTTGTTTTCCGTTAAACCATTACTCATTTGGTGACCTAACTTAGAAAGTCCAGTAACGACGTTTGGAGTATCTGGCCTGCACTTTGGAGATTGGCCTGCAGCGCCGTCTGGAGATTCTGAAACTTTAAAATCGACTCTGTATAATCCAGATCCTTGATGCCGCTCAGGAGGGTTTTGGTAGAGAGAATTGCATCTTCGGTTCGAGTTTTTCGCAATTCCAGACCTTTTGCCATGAACCCAAGTTTTCCCTGGTACTTATTAAGATCTTCCATATAATTTTCGATGTTTTTTGCAGCAGTTTCCATTTTTGACACGTCGTTGGTTTTCAGGCCCTCGCGCAGATCGATCAAATATGTAAATATGGATTCGTCTTTCTGCGGATTGACGTCGTTGCCTGTGATCTGGTTGGTGCCGGCATCGGCGGTTTTGAGGATTCCCAGGTCACTGGCGGCATCTGAAAGATTCAAGCGGACGACCTGAAACGTACCCGTTCCGCCCGTATTGTCTGTCAGGACGATTCCGTTTCCGATTTTTGCAAAACCGGCCTGGATTTGCACACCTGCGGCGGCAGCCGCGGCGTTGGTCCTGTCGATGACATCCTGTACGGTTTTTGCCCCGCTGAGATTGACATCGACGGTGGCTCCGTTCGAGGCCACGATTTGAAAACCGTCATCTGTTCCGGTGTGAACTCCGATTCCTTCATTGAGGTCGGCGAGCAGCGTTTCTGGTCTGAACGTTCTAATTCCCAGATCATCGGCGGTAGTTCCGCCATTTTCGCCGATGCTCAATCTTGCGCCGGCCACTTCGTTGGTGATATCGATGCCAGTTCCCTGGCTGTTGATTTTGGCCTTTATGCCCATTCCGGATGCATTGATCGTATTGATAATGTCCTGGAAGGTTTGTGCGCTGGCGAAGTTGAGCGTGATGGAGTTATCGCCGTTCCGGATGGTGATGCCGTTGGTCAGGTCGATTCCCGCTGCGTTGTTGAGCGATTGCACTGGGGTGTACGAGGTCAATCGCGGGCTGAAGGTTTCACCGACGATCGTCGAGGCCTGTGCGGCGGGGCAGTAGAGTCCCAGATCGTGTGCGGTGGTTCCCTGACCTGATTCGGTGATTGTCAGGGTTTCACCCGGATTGGTCGAGGTGACTTGCAGTTTCTGCCCATCGGCACTGAGGCTGGCGCTTACCGTCGCCGGGAGAGCTTCATTGATTTTATCGATGACGTTTCCGATCGTGTCGCAGCCGCTGAGGTTTACATTGACCTGTCCTATGGTTGAACCGACGATGGTGATATTTCCGAGTCGAATTCCCTGTCCGAGATTACCGTTGAGGTCTTTGAGTCGGGTGTCGGCGGTGGCGGCAGGGGTCAAATTCTGATAGCCGATCCACGTTCCGTTGCCTGTTCCAAAGACTTCGTTGGCAGTGAGGGAGATGTCTTCGATCGTTTCCGAGGCGGTCTGAACTGTGATGCTCTGCTGATCGCCGTTAAATATGACACCATCGCTGGATTTTTCAAATGGGGCTGTTGTGTTTTGTCTTCCTGCGAAGATGTAGCTTCCGAGGTATTGTGTATTACCGAGAGTGACCATCTGGTCGATGATGGAATCCACCAGGACGGCGGCAGATTCCCGCTCGCCGGGAAGAGTGATGCTCTGGATGTTATCCAGGGCGATTTGACTGTGAGCGTAATTGAGCAGGTCATACATCGAGCCGATGGTTCCGTCGGCCACGTCCATGACTTTACCTGCATATTCGATATTGGTCAGATATTGATTTTGCGTTTCCAGTAGTTCATCCATCCTGATGGCGGCGCTTGCGTTGATGGGGTCATCGCTGGGGCGAGCCATTTTCTGTCCCGAGGAGAGCCTTTCTTGCTCTTGCAGCAGTTGGACCAGAGTTCGCTGAGTTCCCTGCAGCATCAGGTTCATCTGCATGCTCTGGCTGACTCGACTTGTATTTATTGATGTAATTGCCATTTTTCAGATACCTCAAACCATTTGAATTACATCTTGTAAAAGTTCGTTGATGACCGAGATGAATTTGGCTGCGCCCTGGAACGCCCTCTGGCTTGACATAAGATTGATTGTTTCCTCATCCAGACTGACTCCGCTGATGGATTCGCGCTGGCTTTGGAGTGTATCCTGGATGGCGGAGTGAATTTCCAGATTGTTTTGTGCGGTGGCAGTCTGTGCTCCCAGATTGCTTACGATTGCATTGTAATATTGTGTAATACTAAGTCCGCCCAGGATGTCTGAAGCGGTGTTCGGGAGTTGGGCGATGGCGGCTGCGGTTTTTCCGTCGCCCGGGAGCGGATTGTTGTTTGCACCGGCGGCCACCAGTTTGGAATTTGCGACGAGATCGGGATTTACCTCAATGGTGCTCGCATCGGTTCCGGTGAAGAAGCCGTTGATGCCCAGAGCGGTAAGCACATGGGATGTATCATCGTTGAAGGTGAAGGTGATATTGTCGTTGTTGGTAGAGATTTTCAATTTACCGTCTGCCTGGACGGTGGCGGACAGATTCGGGATGGCGCTGATCTGGTTGGCCAGATCTGTCAGCGTGGTGCCTGCGCCGCTGAGAAGGTCGATATTGATCTGGTGGACGGATTCCTGCTGATCGGGGCTGTTAGCGTCCTTGACCGTAATCATGAACGATCCGTTGACAGGGGTAAACGGCAGGCCGGCATTATTGAGTGCGGCGCTCGGGTCGAGAACGAAATTGCTTGATGTGACCGAAGAATAGCCATCCAGACCCTGGCTGCCGGTGTGAAGGTTGTTGACTTCATAAATCAGGCCTTTGGCGAGGTTGTCGAGCTGATTGAGATTGTCCTTTACGATCTGATTGATCAGTTCGTCCACGGCGCCGGCCCTTCCGCCTTCGATGTGGGCCTGTCGGTTGGTGTCGGAGAAGTAGACCCTTGGGTAGATCACATCGCCCTGGGTTTCCTTGACGACTTCGAGTTTGCGTGCATGGTTGGCCTGAACGAGGGGGTCGGAATCGATATAAATAGTTACGGCGCCTGATTCTTCGTCCACCACCTGGATGTCGGTGAGTTGGGAGAGTTGCTTGAGCATGGTGTCGCGTTGATCGAGCAGTGCGCCTGCGGTGTCGCCGGTGGAGGTTGCGGAGGTGATTTTCACATTGAGGTCGGCGATTTTTTGTGCGAGCGAGTTGATGCTGTCGATCGACTCGGTCATGGAATCGGATAGTTCATTGAATATTCCCACGATATCTTTACGGAGCGATTGGATTTGTGTGACCAGGGTCTTACCCTGTTCGATGACGACGGATCGCGTTGCGTTGTCCGCGGGCTGGGAGTTAAGGGTGGAAAATGCCTTGAAAAAGTCATCCAGTCCTGTGGAGAGGTCGTTGTCGGTCAATTCGTTGTATAGCGTTTCCAGGCGACCCATATATTGACTTATCAGTTCGTCGTGGCTGGTATCGCTGGTTGCGGAGCGGAGTCTCTGCTCCAGTGCCAGATCGATATGCCGTTCGACGGCGGTGACCTGGACGCCTGCTCCGGGGTCGAATCCTTCTGGGAGAGTCGAACCGCTGACCGGGCTGAGCCGGCCGGTTTGACGCGTATAATCGGAATTACCGGCATTTGCGATGTTGTTTCCGATAATCTGCATCATCGACTGCTGGCTCAGCAGGGCGGAACGACCGATTTGTAAAGATCCGTTCAATAAACCCATATTTGCAATAATTCCTCAATTATCCGACTGCATCCAGGATATTCAGGTGATTGCCCATTTGTTTCTGCCCGTTAGGATCGTACAGACCCAGATCGCAGTGTGAGGAGGTGATCTGGCGCTGCATTTGTGCAAAGCAGCTTAGGATTTCCCGCGTCACTGCATCGTTGATCTGGTTGATCTGATAAATTTGTTCAGCAAGATTTCGGATGGCGCCGGCCAGGGCCAAGAGACGGCTTCGGTTCGGCTCTTCCAGATGATTGGCCAGGGCTGTGATAGTTGCCGGCTGATCTATTTTCAGTATTTCGGCCAGATTCTGAGTTTGATCGCGTCGTGTTTGGTCGGCCTTTTCGATTCGTTCGATCAAAAATCGTTCACGTGCCGACCAGGATTCCAGCTCGCTTATATCGCCGCTTCTCATCGTACGCTGTTTGTTT
>CAYMXC010000091.1:0-9061 GCA_964394135.1 uncultured Phycisphaerae bacterium | reverse complement strand
CACCGTTAAAAAAATCGTAACCACGAAAAACGGCGTTAGAATAAAAAATAATTTTAAATACAAATTAAAAAATACCTGTATATCCATGTGTTCGAAGCGTCCTTCAAGATTTGAATCTGTCCATACACCATTCCTTCGACCGGACTTCCACCGCCAGATCGCAGGATTTAAAAATAAAAAAATTATATTAGCCGTTTATCCTTCAAATTACCATACAGTTTATTTCCATCTCAACTTCAATTAACAGACGCTGTCTTTTGTGTCGATTAGTAAAAAACGACAGAGGGCGGATCGAAAGGAGAAACAATCCGCCCTCTTTATATATAAAAATCCAACTCTCTCATCTCCGCCGACGGCGACTTTTCTTGTCGACGCCGATCGAAGACCGTGGATTACTAGCCGCTGCTACATCCTTATATACCCTGCGCGCTTCGCCGCATCAGGTCGCCGACCGAGCAATCTCTGCTGACCGTATAACCCTTAAGCGGCAGAATGTGTTCATGAACCGCGTCAATGATGTCGTTCGGATACGGGAAAAACGCGTCTTCCACTTCGTCCGCCGGTGTGATCCAGTTCCGGGCGCCAACCACCGTCGGCGGCGCGTCCAGTTCATCGAACGCAAACTGCGAAATTTTCGCCGCCATCGTTTGAAGAACGCTGCCGCGCTCGCAGGCGTCGGAACAAAGCAGAATCTTCCGCGTCTTTTTGACCGAGCTGATCACCTTCTCATAGTTGAACGGCACGATCGAACGCGCATCAATGATTTCGCAGCTCAAGCCGTATTTCTCTTCAAGAATCTTGGCCGCTTCAAGAGCACGATACAACGTCGCGCCAATCGTCAAAATCGTCAAATCCTTGCCTTCCTTCTTCACGTCCGGCTCACCGATGGGAATCTCATAATACCCAGCGGGCACCCCGCCAACATGGAATTCTTCCGGCTGATCATAAATACGCTGTGACTCGAAAAAAATCACAGGGTCCGTACCCACCAGTGCCGAGTTGATCAAGCCCTTCGCGTCATACGGCGTCGCCGGGAAAACAACCTTCAATCCCGGAATGTGGGCACACAACGCCGTCCAGTCCTGGCTGTGCTGCGCACCATACTTGGAACCAACCGATACGCGAACAACAACCGGCATCTTCAACAGCCCACCGGACATCGACTGCCACTTGCAAATCTGGTTGAAAATTTCATCGCCCGCCCGGCCCAGAAAATCGCAGTACATCAATTCCACAAGCGCACGTCCGCCTTCCAGTGCATAGCCGCACGCCGTACCGACAATCGCCGCCTCAGAAATCGGAGAATTGAACAGTCGATGATACGGCAAAGCCTCAGTCAAACCCCGATAAACCGCAAACGCACCACCCCAGTCACGGTTCTCCTCGCCATAGGCAACCAGCGTCGGATCGACATAAAACCGATCCAGAATCGCTTCAAAAATCGCATCCCGAATCCCAATGCACTTGCTCTTGGGCAATTTCTTGCCGTCCTTGTCAAACGCCGATCTGCTTCGCTGAGCCAACGATTTGACACGGGGATTCTCTTCCTTCGACATCAAAACTTCAGGCTTGCGCGTCGTGTCCATCGACTCGATCTTCTGATTGGAATACATAGTCCTTTCCAGCAGACAATTCTTCGCCTTCAGATCGGCTCGCGGCGAAATAGTCAGATCAATCGCCTTCTTGTAGGCCTTCAGAATCAACTCTTCCACATGACCCTGCATCTGTTCGATAGTGTCCTTCGTGCAAACCTTTGCCTTGACCAGTTCCTCTGGGAACGTAATCAACGGATCGACCTTCTGCCACATCTCCACTTCGAACTTTTCGCGGTACGAACTGGCGTCCGAAGGCGAGTGACCGCTGAATCGATAAGTAATCGTATCAAGCAGAACCGGACCATCCTTCTCCTCCAGCAGCTTCTTCTTGCGACCCATGGCGTCAATGACCGCAAGCGGATTAAATCCGTCAACTCGCTCCGAGTGCATCTGATTCGGGCACAATCCGGCACCGAGACGGGCAAGAACCTTAAAACCCATTGTCTCGCCTACAGGCTGACCGCCCATACCGTAAAAGTTATTGTAAAAATTGAAAATAATCGGCAGCCCGCCGCGATGATCGGCATCCCACAGCTCCTTGAACTGGTCCATCGTCGCAAAACACAAACCTTCCCACACCGGACCGCATCCCATCGACGCGTCTCCGATATTGCACACGACGATTCCACCCTTGCGATTCACATGTTTATATAATGCCGCGCCAACGGAAATATCTCCCGATCCGCCGACGATTGCGTTATTCGGGAAAATACCGAAAGGAGGAAAAAAAGCGTGCATCGAACCGCCCATACCCTTGTTGAAACCCGCCTCGCGACCGAAAATTTCCGCCAACGCACCATAAATCAAAAAATCAATCGCCAATTCCTTCACCGAACCCGACGCGTCTTTCTCCACAACCCGCAGACAGTCGCCGTTGAAATAATTCTTCATGATGTCCATCAGCGCCTTGTCGTCGAGCTTCTGAATCGCAGACAACCCCTTGGCCAGAATTTCCCCATGGCTGCGGTGACTACCGAAAATATGATCATCAACACCCAGCAGATACGCCTGACCCACAGCGGATGCTTCCTGACCGATCGACAGGTGCGCAGGTCCGCGGTGATTATATTCGATCCCCTTGTAGTTGCCGCGAAGCTTGATCTCATTCAGCATGTTCTCAAACGCGCGAATGATCATCATGTCTCGCTGGATGCGAATCATATCCTCCTTGGAAAAATTTTTGAGTTCATCCTTGACCGTCTTTTTGTACTGGTTCACCGGAATCGGTGCGAATTCGACAAAACCAGGTTTGCGAACGTCGTCCGGATTGATCACTTGACTCTTTGGCATGAAATTTCACTCCTGTTTGTTTTCTGATTCCTTCTCTTTCGGATAGATGGTCTCGATTCCACGTGAATCAAGAAATTCCATCCACTCGGGTAATGGTTTCTGATCGGTCACAAGTCTGGATATGGCGTCCCAGTCCACAATCTTGAAAAGGGATGGAGACAGAAACTTCGAATGGTCCACCAGCAGAATGGTCTCGCGAGCGTTTCGAACCGCCAGCCGATAAATATGAGCACTGTCAATATCGGCCGCCGTAACGCCGAAATCAACACTCATCCCGTCGGCCCCAATAAAAGCAATATATCCACGCAACTGATCTAAAGTGGTAATGGCCAGTGGACCAACGCTGTCCATCCGGTCCGGCCGATACTGTCCGCCGATGGTTATAACACTCAAACCGCTGACATCTCCAAGTTCCACCGCCAGCCGAGCCGAATTCACAATAATCGACAATCCCCTCTTACGCTTCAAAAAAGCGGCCATCTCAAAACATGTAGTCCCGGAATCAACAAAAATCTGATCATTATCATTGACCAGATTCGCCGCCAGTTGACCCACAACCCTCTTGGCCTCGATGTTCCGCATCCCCTTGGATCGAAATGAATAATCCGAATTCCGAACCACCGTCGCCCCACCGTAAACCAGTTCTAACTGATTTTCATCCGCCAACACACGCAGATCGCGACGAACCGTCGCCTCGGATACGGACATGTTAATAGACAGGTCTTTTACCATAACATGTCCCTTGGCATATACTTGCGATAAAATATATTCTCGTCGAGGCTGGGTGTTCATTACCGGATACCATTCAAATAAATCAACACTGTACACATAATAATCAACATTGTGCATGGATTTCAACAAAAAAATACACAAATATGCTTGACTAGCTGCACTTTTTTTCATATTTTGGCTTAAAGAAGTTAAGACTATAGTTTGAGAGTGGGCTGTGCCCACCTTATAATATAAACATGTAAAAATATAATTTGGTGTTCTGCTTATACTAATTTAACAGGTGCAATATGCCAACAACCACTGTAAAAATGCCGCAGGCGAAACCGTCTATGAACAAGGGAACGATTGTCCGATGGGCCAAAAAGGCAGGCGATCAGATTAAAAAAGGTGATGTCCTGCTCGTAGTAGAATGGGACGAAGGAATGATCGAAGTCGAAGCGGGTGCGCCGGGGACACTGAGTAAAATCCTCGTTCCAGAAGGAACGACGATAGCGGTCAATACTCCCATAGCTGAAATGGGCGAAACAGGCATACCGGCTGTCACTTCATCGGCTGCCGCTTCACCGGCTGCGCCGACACAGGCGGCCCCAAAAGGAAAAGTTATCCCCGTTGTGATGCCAAAGGCCGGACAGTCAATGGAAGAAGGAACGATCGTAAAATGGCGAGTCACTCCAGGTACCGTAATCAAAAAAGGCGACGTCATTTTCGAAATCGAGACCGACAAAGCCACTCTGGAAGTTGAAGCAGTGGATGAAGGCCGACTGGCCAAAATTACCGTGGGCGAAGGCGGATGCGTAAAAGTGCTTGAACCGGTTGCCTACCTGGCGGATAATGACAGCGATGTTGATGCGTTTATCGCATCGCAAGGTGCAGCTGAACCAACTGAAACGGCTCAGGCCGCTGAAGTTGCAGAAATCATAACTGATAAAACAACGCCGTCGGCGATGGAGATGGCGGCCCCGGCTGTCCGAGAGGATGGTCGGGTTAGGGCGTCGCCGGCGGCGCGTTCTTTATCCGCTCAGCGAGGAATCGATCTTTCAACTCTCGGTGCGGGCAGCGGGCCCGGCGGAAGAATTTTGTCTACCGATATTCCTGCCTCGGCGGCTGCCGCTTCGACCAAACCGCAGACCTGCCCAACTCCTGCAGTGCCACCAATGCCTGTCGCAGAAGGCGAAATCGTACGTAAGCGGATGAGCGGCATGCGAAAGGCAATCGCACGAAACCTGCTGGCTTCGAAACAGAACATTCCGCATTTCTATATCCGTACGACCATAGTGGCGGATCAGCTCTACGCGTTTTATCAGCTCGAAAAGGCCAAATACCCCTGCAGCCTGAACGACGTGGTGATCCTGGCCTGTGCAAAGGCGATTCAGCAGTTCCCAGCCTTCCGCAGCCAGCTCGACAAAGAAAAAGACGAAGTCGTCAGCTTCCCGAATGCCAATATTGGAATCGCAGTCGGCATCGAAGACGGCCGGGTGGTGCCCGTGCTTATGGCGGCGGAGAAGCTGACACTCAAGCAGATCGGCTCGGAAACCAAACGAATCGCAACGGCTGCCCGCGGCGGAAAAATCGAAGGAATGGGTAAGGGCGTCTTCACGATCACGAACCTCGGCATGTTCGGCACGGAAGAATTTTCAGCCATCATCAACCCCCCGGAAGCTGCGATCCTGGCGGTCGGAGCCTTGCGTGAAGAAGTAATCGTCAGCGGCGGAACGATGCGTCCAGGTCGAAAAATGACTATGACCTTGAGCGCTGATCACCGCCTTATCGACGGAATGCTGGCGGCAAAGTTCATGGCCAGACTGAAAGAATTGCTGGAATATCCGCAGCAGTTGATTTAATCGATATAAACGAAAGAACGGAGGGCGGACCAAAGCCTACTCCGAAAAATTGAAAATTATAAAGAGAAAAAACCATGAGCAAACATTTTAATATCGCGGTATTGGGATCGGGCCCTGGCGGATATGTGGCGGCGCTAAAGGCGGGGCAAATGGGTGCGAGCGTCGCAGTGGTGGAAAAGAGCCACCTCGGCGGCACGTGCCTGAACGCCGGCTGCATTCCATCCAAGGCACTGCTGGCGTCGGCTGAATTATTGCATCACATCCAGCACGCAGGCGATCTTGGCATTGAAGTTGAAGGAAAAGTGAATTTCAACTGGGAAAAAATCCAGGCCCGCAAAGACAAAGTCCTGCAAACGTTTCGGACGGGCATCAAAGGCCTTTTGGGCGCGCGAAAAGTGAGGCGGGTCCCGGGCCAGGCCGTACGGACCGGACCGGGCAAGGTGATCGTCCAGAAAGACGCAGGCGCAACAGAAGAATTCACCGCCGACAACATCATCCTGGCGGTCGGTTCGACCCCTTCGATGATTCCAGGCTGGCCGACAGACCGAGAACTGGTTTGCACAAGCGACGAATCTCTGCACTGGAAGACTCTGCCCAAGAGTTTGCTGATCGTAGGCGGCGGAGTGATCGGTTGCGAGTTTGCGTGCATGATGCAGCCGTTCGGCGTCAAGGTGACAGTGGTCGAAATGCTGCCTAAGTTGCTGCCGAATCTGGATTATCAGCTCGGCGATGCGCTGGAGAAAATTTTGAGCAAACGTGGAATTCAGTGCTTCACGAACGTCAAGATCGAAGAATTGACCGCTGCCGACGGCGGAATCAAGGCTCGCCTGAGCAATGGTCAAATCATCGAAGCGGAAAAGGCCCTGGTGGCCACAGGCCGACGACCGAGCACGAAGGATATCGGTTTGGAAACGGTAGGTCTGACAGGGGATCGCGGATTCGTCCGTGTCAACGACAGGATGGAAACGGCGGTCAAAGGTTACTACTGCATCGGCGACGCCAACGGTCGATGCCTGCTGGCACATGCGGCTTCGGCGCACGGAATCGTCGCCGTGGAAAACGCTCTGGGCCACGACAGAAAATTCGACGCTCCGGTTCCGGGTTGTGTCTATACCTTCCCCGAAATCGGAACTGTCGGCCTGAGCCAGGAAGAATGCAAGGCGAAAGATCTGCCGATTTCGATCGGAAATTTCCCCCTGGCGTTTCTGGGCAAGGCTATGGCGGTTGGCGATACGGAAGGGTTTGTGAAAACGATCCGACACCGGGAAACAGGCCAACTTCTGGGCATCCACATGCTCGGCCACAATGCCACGGAATGCATCGCGGCGGCCGGAGCTCTGCTGCACCACAAGGCAAGCGTGCAGGAAGTGGCGGAAGTTGTTTTCGCACATCCGACGATCAGCGAAGCGATAAAGGAATCGGCGGAAGACGCGTTATGGATGGCGTTGCATCTGCCCCCGCGAAAAATCATGCGAGTCGTCGCATCATAATTAAAAACGGCCCAAAAAATTCTGTAGGGTACGTCGTGACGCACCATCTTCTTGATGGATTCCCGTCTTCGCGGTAACGGCATCGGAAAAAATGACGTTTCGAATTTGCCGAAAATTTAGGCAGACACTGCACCGCGCAACACCAGTAAAAGATATTGTCAACCTGGAAACAAAACGCCATAATGGTCATCTCATAGGGTCTGAAACGGTTTTGGACCTGAAAGAAATTCACAGGACACCCCCGAAAATCGAGGTAAAAAATGCAGCAGTCAGTACAGGAAGCCCTTTCGGGCCTGCGAAATCTTGGAACACCGCAAGAAATGCAATCGCTGGCCGGCCAGGGATATGGCCCGGCGGTGCGACCAAAAGTCAATTCGCATATTCATCTGCCGCCGAATTTTTCCGCGTTTGAAACGGTGAAACAGGCGGTCGATCTGGCGGCACAGCAGAACGTCGGCGTCGTGGGAGTGAGCAACTACTACGACTACCAGGTTTACGGGGAATTCGTCACACTCGCGCGGCGGAAAAAGATTTTTCCACTCTTCGGACTGGAGATCATCTGCCTCATCGACGAACTGGTGAAAGCGGGTGTCAAAATCAACGATCCGGGGAACCCAGGAAAAATGTATATCTGCGGCAAGGGCATCACACGATTCGCCGATTTCACGCCGCAAGCCAAACGACTCCTTGGTATCATTCGCAAAAATGATTCCGAGCGAATGCACGCGATGATCGATCTTCTGGCGAAAATCTTTGAAACGCACGGCCTGAAAACGGGCCTCGACGAATACGCTGTCAAAATGATGGTGGTCAATCGCCACGGCTGCGCGCCTGAGGTTGTTTATCTCCAGGAACGCCACCTCGCACAGGCCTTTCAGGAAGCACTGTTCAAACTGGTGCCGCCGGCAGACCGAATAACCAAATTCAGCGAGATCATCGCCGCGCCCAGCAAATCCGCGCCCGAAGATGCGGTCAAAATCCAGAATGAAATCCGCTCGCACCTGATGAAGGCAGGCAAGCCCGCGTTCGTGGAAGAAACGTTCGTGAATTTCGATCAGGCTTACAGGTTGATCCTGGAACTGGGCGGCATTCCGTGTTATCCGACGCTGGCGGACGGCACGAGTCCGATCTGCGGCTATGAGGAGCCGGTCGAAAAACTGATTCAGCATATGAAGGACGCGAAAATTTATTGTGCGGAATACATTCCCATCCGCAACACACCCGAAGTGCTCAGCCGTTACGTCAAGGCGGTCCGCAAGGCGGGAATTTGCGTCCTGGGCGGAACAGAACACAACACGCTGGACCTGCTGGGCATCGAGCCGACCTGTTTGAAAACCGCGCCCGTGCCGGACGATATCAAGGAAATATTCTGGGAAGGCGCCTGCGTCGTGGCGGCCCATCAATACCTGACCCTGCACGGTCAGTGCGGCTACGTGGACGGCGAAGGACGGTTGAATCAGACCTACAAGACCGACGAATCCCGAATAGCGGCGTTTCGGTCGCTGGGAGCAGCGGTTATTCGAAAATATGAAGAAAATAATAATTTGTAATTTGCGATAAGGAGCATATGCGATGTCTGTACAGATGCAATGGCCGACGTTTACAGAAACCGATACGCCGATGGACATGCTGATAAAACTGTCTCGTTTTTACGGAGCCGACACCGATTTCATCATCGCAGGCGGCGGAAACACTTCGGTCAAAACGGGTGATCAT
Source organism: uncultured Phycisphaerae bacterium (assembly GCA_964394135.1). GTDB lineage: Bacteria > Planctomycetota > Phycisphaerae > JAAYCJ01 > JAAYCJ01 > CAYMXC01. The sequence continues at coordinate 397 of CAYMXC010000091.1, read as the reverse complement.
TTGTTTGTGAAAGGCAGCGGACACTCCCTGGCGACGATCAAAGCGGAAGGCTTCGTGGAAATGGACCGCAAGCAGCTGGCGGCTCTCCTGGAACGTGATCTGGATGCGGACGTGAATAAACGTGAGGAGCAGTTCAAGCAGGCGATTCTGGCGGCCAGGATGCATCCGGAAAAAGCCCAGCGGCCGTCGGTGGAAGCGCTCCTGCATCATCTGATGCCTCGAAAATTCGTCGTCCACAGCCACGCCACGCTGGCCAATATTATCACGTGCACGAATAACGGCCAGGCCCTGACGGAAGAATTATTCGGCGACAAGGCCTTGTGGATTCCGTTTGTCGACCCAGGCTTCATTCTGGCCAAAACGCTCAACCAGGCCATGAAAGAATACACCAAGCGTA
>CAYMXC010000090.1:0-9109 GCA_964394135.1 uncultured Phycisphaerae bacterium | reverse complement strand
GACAAGCCATGGATATTTCCTGGCAGAGAGGTATCGCAAACGCAGATCATCTCGGCGAAGATGATTATTTGCAAATGTGCGCTTACAAGACAGGCACATTGGCAGGCATGGCTGCAAAAATCTGGGTCCGAGCCGGACAAACTCCCCTTCTCTGGAAAATCCTTGGAGTAAAAAATTATGACAGAAAACCCTCAGCCGATACCCAGCCCGCTGCAAGGTAAAACGCCTAAATACACACGATCGCTCGCCACTAAAATCTTCGCCGAGCCTCTCGCCTGGGCACGCGATCAGATCACATCAAAAATCCTCATCCGCTCCGGACTGACACCAAACATGCTTACCATCGCAGGCACGGTCTTCACCTTCATCGGTGCCTGGTTCCTCGCCATTGGCGGCGAACAGACCTGGGACGGCCCCAAAATACCCCCAGCCCCATTTTATGCCGGCGTATTCTTTATCCTCGCTTCCGCCATGGACATGCTCGACGGCGCGCTCGCTCGACTCGGAAATCTCAAATCCACCTTCGGCGGAATCCTCGACAGCACACTCGACAGGCTTTCCGATATGGCTATCTTCGGCGGAATCGCCATCGCCTACGCACGCATCAACAACCTCACCTTCACCCTGCTCGCTCTCGTAGGCCTCTCCAACGCCATCCTCATCAGCTACATCAAAGCACGAGCCGAATGCGAACTGCCATCCGGTACCATCGGATTCTGGCAACGCGGCGAACGAATGGTCGGAATCCTCGTCGCATCATTCGCAGCTCACATCAACACCCTCACCTGGATGATGGCTATCCTCCCCGCACTCTCCGCCGCCTATCGCCTACACTTTGCCTTCTGCCAGGCACATGATCGAAACTACACCCCGCCAAAACCCACAAGCCCCCTTCAGTTCTGGCGATACCCCCGCGGAGCCTGGCCCTTCGTCATGCCCGCCGCAACCTACATCCTCACTCTCGCCATCGTCAAACTCCCAGCCCCAAATTTCCTCGCCTCAATCCTCACGCCCTGATATACTATTTTGCTGAATTTCCCGGACAGACAATAATATAAACCTATATGCGACATTTCACGTCGTATATTCCGAGTCTTCCGGATTTGATGAATTTACCGGACGAACAATAATATAAACCCTTTGGTTTTTCTTATTAAAAATTTAAAAATTGAATCCTGAAATGACTGAAACATTTACCGTCCAAACCGACTCCGTCGACCAGACCCGCACGCTCGCATGCGCGCTGGCTGAAAACCTCACCCTGCCCGTCGTCTTCGCAATCTCGGGCCAGCTCGGAGCAGGTAAAACCCATTTCATCAAAGGGCTGGGCCAGGGCATCGGCCTCGATCCTAAAAAAATCTGCTCCGCAACCTTCGTTCTCATCGCGGAGTATGGCCGCGAAAAACGGCTCGTCCATATCGACGCTTACCGACTCGATCGACACGAAGATCTCGAAAACATCGGCTGGTACGAACTCCTCGAAGACCAAAATGCGATCCTCGCCATTGAATGGGCCGAAAAAATCGCCCCCATCCTGCCGACCAACCGCATCAACCTCCACATCGACATCATCAACGACCACCGCCGAAAATTGACCTTCTCCACCGACTCCCCCGCCTGCGCACAAACCCTGCGCCATGTCCTGTCTACTACGGAAAAATAGATTGCATCTCCCACGATTATCCTGAGACCGCTACGAAACCAATTCTATGCGTATATAATATCGAGTATGTTATCCGAATGCAGTTGCAACGTCAACGGATCGATGATTCTTGCCTGCGGATTCGACGCCCAGCCTTCAACATTACCGGAGTGGAAAAATCGCTTTTCCAGGATAAAAGGCCCTTTCCATTTCAATGGTAGCATCGGCGTCTTGCGATGTCGTTCAAGAGCATGTTTGAGACCCTCGCGTATGCGCCTATGTGATTCGGCAATCGAACAGGAAATGGCTGCTGTTCGGCTGAGACCTGTTTTCACCGCAGCGGTAACGATATTCGGAATCAGATCCTGGGCTTCCGCACAAGCTGCTTCGTCGCCACTGAGAAAAATCATTGGAACATTATATGCTCCGGCACACAACGCCCATTGTGCAATTTCGCCGATCGGTTTTCCATTAAGCTTGTAATATTCGATGGACTTGCTGCATTGCGTGTGATTGAGGTTGCCTCGTTCCACACCCGCCATCGCATGCTGACCAATCATTATAGTAGCGTCGAAAGTTGCAAGATATTCCTGTTGAAAAACATTAAAGGCAAACGGTCGCCCATGATATAATCGCCCAGTTGGATGCAGGTCTTCGAAACAAATTCCACCAGCACCATGACCATCAATCACCACGATATCACAAACGCCTTCCGCAACCATCGCCTCGATAGCGGCATTCACTTCACCTGTGAGCAATCGTTGTGCCTGTTCGTAATATTTTCCAGTCGCTTCAGCCTGATCTTCAAAACTTACTACTCCGCTTACACCCTCCAGATCGGTCATTACTGCTATTTTCATGCGGCGTCTCCTCATGCTTTAACAACGCTTTGAGTTGCTGATTTCGTGTTTCGGGAAAATATGTGCCACTCCGTCAAGTCCTTTGTAATTCTGCGGATTAGGTTTAAAGGTATTACCTTTGTGAAGATATTGCGAATGGTGAAGCATAACTACCACATCGTTGGGCTTAAAACACCTCAATGCCGATATATAATCCTCAGCTGTAAAATGCGTACCCTCATTAAAATAATAAATGCCCCCTTCGACGTTTTCCAGAAAATAATAGAAATCCGCCTTGGGCTTGAGATTATATTTCGTCCATCATGCAGGACGATATTCGCCGCCGTTCTTGAAAAGGTCCGCAGTGAAATAACCCTCTCCAGTTCGTCCATGTGCCATCAGAGTTTCAATTTTATAATACGAACACATGAACTCAAGGTTGGCTGCGAAAGTTTTACGTGCCAGTTGAACGTTGCCCCGACAATCGGCCGGCTCCTCATATTGATATCCGATCTCCTGCCCTGCAAAGCGCGCAAGTTTCCTGAGCATGCCGTTCATCTCATCATCTTCAACATGGTAAAGGCGAGGATTGAAGGTACATTCAATTCCGTATTCGGCGTTGATCTGAGCCATCTCAAGAGCTGTAAAAACAAACGGTTCGTCGAGATCAACAATGTAAATCACCCGTATCCTGTTAGTCAGACGCAGTTTTTTCTGTTCATCCAGCTTGACAGCCGTTTTGAAATTCACGACCTCATATTTGTCTTTAGCTCACTCGCGTACCTCTTTTATATATCTCCGCTTGTCCAGACGATCTATTTCTTTAATCCATGGCCGATACGGATACTTGGGAACTGATATTTCCTTAGTTATTCGACATACTATCGATTCGATTGCCTCCACCGCCTACAGATTTGTTCATGTCATATGATCGCTTATAATTTTTAAAAGTGTCAGCATCCGCCGGCATTAGCCAGTTATCTCGCCTGAAATGTCTAACGCCGATCGGCAGGTCAAATGAGCACAACCGATACCAACTCGTCGGTGAACGATACATACCGATCCCACCCCATTTTGCATTTCGAATGGTCACACGTTCTACGCGAGTATTCTTTGTGCCTTGATCCAGGTATATACCTTTATCCGCCGCATCAATCAGACCATCGCATATGGTGTTGCTGTCGCCGCCCAGATTCGGATCGTGAAGGTTCCATTCGCCATTGATTCCGGTTTCGACTGCAGGGCCAATTCTAAAACGTCTGAATACCGACCTGCGTGTAATATTCTCGATGTAAATGCCCACAGGGCTGCCGTCGATATCTGAATTTTCAATGACTGAATCGTTACAGGCGGAACCAGTCCAAACAGACATAATGGCACAATTGCGAATTTTAACTCGATTGACTTTACCTTGGTTACCGAGCCATATCCCTGCCTCTGCGGTACCATTGGAACTTCTTGGTTTGGATTGAGATATACCGTCAATATCGATATCTTCAATTAAAATTGGGATCGACGGATTTTTTTTCTCTGGATAATCACAGGCATAAATTCCCCAACTCAGAAAGTTTCGAATCACCGCCTTCTGCACCCGAAGTCCATCCACAGTCCGAGCCATAATCGCTGAATCAAGTTTTCCATGACCTTCAAATCTGCAGTCGGTAATGACACAACCGGTTCCGCTTCCCCAAACGTATATACATGCACCCTTATACGTTCGCCTCGAGTCGCTTATATCAAATTTCAACCCGTGGATTTCAGCCCCCCCTTTTCCAGTTTTGGCACCAACGGCAAAACCAAACTTCAATACTGTTTTTCCAACATGCTCGGCCCACAATCGATGCGGAACGCCAAACGAAACATGCGTCGCATTTTCATACTCGCCGTCAGCCAAAATAATATCGCAGGGTTCTTTTCGCTCAAGCATCGCTTTCAATTCGGCGACATTTGTCACCCGAATCGCATTTTTCGGTAATTCATACGCCCCGGGACCTTGTGGTGGAACGGGCTGATGCGGTACAAGCAATTTTCCATCAAGGGCTTTTTGTAATTGAACAATCTCGCGACCGATTGTTTCACGAATCGCTAAAAGCTCCGCTCGCGTGAACATAACATCTTTATCAAGACAATTGAATAGTTCTTCAGCACGCGCCGATAGTGCAGGCGAAAGCTTTTTGGCTTTTGCTTCGGAAATCAATCGACTCAAGATTTGCAGATAATCGTAATCTTCAATCGCATCGGTTATTGTCGTCCACCGGATTGAATCGACAGGTCCGCAGGATGTCGGCCAGAGCAGATGAGCATTGCCGTTGATACCGGAGCACAACGCATCTTTCCATGGATTGTCTTTACCATAACCTCCAACACAGTTCCACATCAATGCTCCACTGTAGCCGTGAGTTTTCATCCGCCAATACTTCCGTCTCAGGTCAAGCAGATCGCCTTCCAGAGATACACCGGGATTAACGGTCCAGAATTCATCACCGGCCTTTTGACGTTGCCGTATCCAGGAACTATTCGATATATCACGACACCATATATTGACCGAACCATACAAAAGTTCGGGGTTATCAACATAAATTGTTCCCAGAATTTTCAGATCGGGCGATATCTTGTGAATCGAATTACAGAATTTGGCGAATTCGGGAAACATATTAGCGGGAATTTCATCGTATGCATAAATAAAAGCACGTTCCATCATACCCTGTTCGCGAAGAACTTTGGTAACATGGCGCAAACGCTTTTCATCTGTGGCAATGGATGTCGGCACATGTAGAGAGCTTGCTCCACGCGACATATATCTCTTAACGGATTCACTGAACTTTTCAGTAGAGGCGGCAAAATTGATCTCTTTTTCCCGTGGTGTGATGCGATGTTCCAGATAGTTGGCCTCACATAACTTCCAGAATTCACGCGAGGTCCCTTTATAACCAACTTGTTTCAGCACATCGTCCGACACCAACCAGCAACCAAAATCCGTTTTGAGCGACGCCGTCTTTGGAAGCGTGAAGTCCAGAACCTCCATCGTCAGCGGCACAACTGTCTTCTTGTTCCCAACCACAAGACAAAGTTCCGCCTGATATATGCCCGATTGGGTATCATGGGGCACAACTACTGAAATCCAGATCGGCTGATTTCTGCCGGCAGGAACACTCAGGTCGTTTGCGGGAACCAGCGGATCAGGATATTCACCAATTGGGCACGATGAGTCCAGGCCTGAAGGTGTCCGGGTCTCGACATATGCCACACGTGCGATTTTCCCAGATTCGAAACGTTGATTCTTGTCCACAGGAGAAATAAACGCTGAAAGTTCACATCGTATCTGCTGTGGTTTCGACCCTTCGTTATGAATAACGATCTGAAAAGTCTCACGTTCACCACGAGCTGCAACGACCTGAGGCGCAGAGATCGGCTTTATGCCAAAATTATCTTTTACAACCACTGCCGGCAACAATTGATCGTTCGGAAATACTTTCACCAACGGATCAACCCACCAGAAAGAAAGCCGATCTATGCTCCCGACTGCCTCAGCCATCACTTTGCCCGGCATCCGCTTCTGATAAATACTTCGAGTACGAGACCATTGCGGCAAGGGAACCTTATCCGGCATAAGCCCTTTTACAACATGCAATGTAGGATTCGGCTCAGGTAAATTACAGGATCGGCCAGGAACAGCTTCTCTTCCGTTTTCTTTCAGCTGAAACGACAGAGTAACACTGTTCGACCCCCAATTGTTGAAAGGAACCTTCACCTTCGTTGAACGACGAGGGCCAATTTCAATCATTTCCTTCCAGCTGATATTTTCCTTTCCGAGCGGCGTGAGCGACACTTCAACATTCTTCATGTTTCTGACCGCAACAAGATCAAGAAACAACTGTTCACCTTGCCAATTGTAACCGACAGCAACATCGGGCGAGACATAGGCTACATTATCCAATCCTTCAACCACACCCACACAATATGAACCCAACCACGATTCCCCGGGTTTGAGTTTTTTGCCACACGATACCCACTCCACGCTGTGATAACCGTTCCAGAAAGAATAATAGTTTCGAGCAACCTCGTTAAAATCATAAGAAAAATAAACTAAAAGCTTATTCTTGCGATCCATAGCGCCAATCCAGTTACGATGCGCTACGCAAAAATAATCTGCCCCACCTGAAATCACCGCGATACCGTCGGCTTTCGGCAAAAGTGTATCGGCCAAACTCCGATGCACAACGTTATGAACCCAGGGCGTTACGGCGACCTCTTTTTTACCAACGTTTTCGATCGTCCATCCAATTTCAATCTTCGATTCGCCGTTCCTCAAACGAATTGTCTTTACAAATTTCAATCCCTTGTTCGCAGACGATTCTGAACTGTAATTCATGCTAAGAAACGTTTCTTTGTCACCTTTTTTCACCTGGCCTTTATACCTGGCCTGCTGCATCTCTTTGCCGGGATATCCCTGGCCTGCCAATATATCCTCGCCAATCCCTCCAGACCATGCGCCGCCCCAATGAAATTCTTCTACCAGTTCTCTGCCGGTGGGTTTGTGAATCAGGCTGCGAATCACACCACCACGTCCGCAATCTACCGTTGCCTTCAACCACTCATTTTCCAAAACCACCGGGTCGATATATGAACGCTCAAGTCCAGTCACCTTGTCCGAGGCCGGCTGTCCGATCCGGGCAATACCAACGAGAAAAAGAAATCCTAAAATTTTGACGAACGATGTCTTGTATATCATCGTGTGTTCCTTTAGTGCATATTGTGACTGCTTTTCATTATCGATTAAAGCTGAAAAGCATCAACATGGTATTAAGGTTGGAAGATCATCGGCTGAAACAATCGCAGTATCCACTAACCGATATTCATGTAATCAATGATTGTTGTCTCATATTAAGGCAGGCTGGATATAGTACGATTAATCAATAAGACTCGCCCGCCAGTAGCGAGAGGATTCCGCAGGATCCAGGGAATAAATCGGATGACCCCTGGGAATAAATGCCACGTGGCCGTCAACGAAGAGCGTATTCATACCATTGCCCTTATGTACCGGTGAATTCCACCAGAAGAAACTAAACTCCCAGACCCAGGAACAGGCGGCTGTAGGAACCTTCGGACCGATCCGGCCGAAGTTTGAATCACGAACTTCAAGCATAATAAGGGTTTCAGATGGATCCCGAACCTGAGCATGCTTGCCGGCCTCATAATATGAATCATGAATATATCGGTTCGCGGCATATCCGCTGTATTGACCAAAAATGTATCCGTCTTTGATGTAATCGGCCCAGGCGTCAGCATTGTTCGGACACAGCCAAATCTTTGTGGTCACCGCACACCAGGCAATGTTTTTCTTAATTCCCGTCACATCATGCCCGCCAATATACTGCTCGATCACGCTGTGCCATTGATGCTTACCCCAATAATCCGTCGGCATCAATGCGTTGTGCTCTTGTCGATAAAATTCAAACCCCTGGCCTATCGTTCTCATGTTCGACTGACACGTAAGCCCACGCGCCGTTTCGCGCGCACTGCCCAGTGCCGGTATCAGTATCGAAATCAACACCGCGATAATCGCAACCACAACCAGCAATTCAATAAGGGTAAACGCATTTTTCCTGTTATACATGATCTAAACTCCACACAACCAAAATCATAATTCGTTCAAGGACAAATAAACGTCCACGCCGCAATGCGACAACCCGCTTGCGGGCGAGTTGTCACGGTAGTATTACCTCCTCCGAAGAAATCCAATCATTCCCAGACCCAGCAAACTCAGACTGATTGGTTCGGGTACCGCCGCAGCACCTGTCTCGCCATAATGGGTAGCCAGGATACCCAGATCGATTACATTGACATTGGTATCGTTGTTGAAGTCGCCCATTGCCCAGGTAGCGGTACCGGTCGTACCATAGTTAGTAGCCAAAATGCCCAGGTCCACTACGTTTACATTATTATCCTTATTCGCGTCACCGGGAATCAGACTTGAGCCGCTTAAAGTCACTTCGTCCAGATAGAAATATTTATACCGGTTCATGTTCAAACCCCAATCAATCGCTATAATCGTCCCGGCTTTAGGCATATTGAATGACTGGAGAGTCCAGGTTGTAAGGTTACCGAAAGAACGTGGACCGTCTATCGTGATCGGTTCCGTATCACCCGCATACCACAAATCAACTCTATATCCCGACCGCCCGTATTCTTCTTCGTCATAGTCTTCGCCTTCATAATGAACCGGATTGTAAACGGCATTCCAATAGCTGTGAAGATAAAATGACAGCGTATCACTCGTCGTCACCCACTGGTTCAAACCCGCACCGGCCTTGTCCCATCGTGCAATGGAATCGTAAGAGTCGCTGGCCCACCACAGATACAAACCTCCATCGACAGCACCGCCATATTCACCCTCGATATAGGTCATGTTGCCATACTCGTCACCCAACAGAGTGAATTCGGAGACGTTTTCACAATGGTTCACCAGATTAGTCGCATACGCACCGACACAAATGAACAGCACTGCCATTGAACTGATCATCTTCTTCATAACAATTTCTCCTTTGAAAACTCTCACATACTCACTTAAACACTCACAATTCTTCTTCCCGTGACTCATGATAAGCTACTTTCCCATAAAGTTCTC
>CAYMXC010000089.1:0-9115 GCA_964394135.1 uncultured Phycisphaerae bacterium | reverse complement strand
CGCGGACTTTCGCCGGCGCCTGGCTGAGCAGTTTCCTGCCGACCCAACGATCAGAGTAGAAGCAGCCTTTGCTTTTGTGGATGCGTTTCAACATCCCCGATCCACCTCGCCGATACCGTCGCGATCGAGTCGTTTCGATCTCAAGTTCGTTTATCCTTATTTTGCCGTTTATGGCGACCCACTGCTCAACCCTGCGATCGATCCATTCCCGGAAGGCTTGCTGGAACAATACGCGCAAATGGGTATCAACGGCGTATGGATGCAGGGAATTTTGTATAACCTCGTTCGATGGGAACCGGCACCGGAAATGTCCGAAGGGTTTGAAACGCGAATTGATAATTTGAGAAAAATGGTTCAACGACTGGCAAAATACGGCATCGGGCTGTATTTGTATCTCAACGAACCACGGGCAATGCCGCTGGCTTTTTTTGAAAAATATCCCGACTGGAAAGGCATCGAATTTCCTTCGCTTGGCATCGCAAATCTCTGCACGTCGCAGCCTGCGGTTTTGAATCTGCTGCGACAAAACACCGAATCACTTTTCCGACAGGTGCCGGAACTTGGTGGCGTTTTTACGATTACCGTGTCGGAAAATCCGACGAACTGCCATTCGCATATGCGAGGCAACGAGTGTCCGCGATGTTCGAAACGGTCGATTGCGGAAGTCGTTGCGGAGGTTAATAGCACTATCGAACAAGGCGTTCATGCCGCATCGCCAGACGCACGCGTGATGGCCTATGCCTGGGAGTGGAACAAAGAGTGGGCTCACCAGGCCATTGATCTGATGCCCAAAACCATCGACCTGCTGTGCGTCAGCGAAGCAGCGATGGAGACCCATGTCGGAGGCGTAAACGGAACGATCCATGATTATTCGATTTCACAGGTCGGCCCGGGTGATTATGCGAAGGAATTATGGCAGCACGCCCAGAAGCGAGGCATGAAAACCATTGCCAAGGTCCAAATCAACAACAGCTGGGAATGCTCAGCCGTCCCATATATTCCCGCGGTCGATCTGGTCGAAAAGCACCTCGATCGTCTGAGCAAATCCGGCGTAAACGGCCTGATGGCCAGTTGGTCGCTCGGGGGTTTTCCAGGCGGGAATCTCGAACTATTGACGCGAAATTCTGCGGAACTCGCTATGGAAAAGTTCGGCCAAAACGCAGCGCCACTCGTCCGCAAGGCATGGAACCTTTTCAGCAAAGCTTTTCAGGAATATCCTTTTGACTGCAGCGTGCTTTACCTTGGGCCGCACAACGCCGGACCGGCCAATTTGCTACACCTACAGCCGACCAGCTACACCGCCACAATGGTCGGCTTGCCTTATGATGACCTTACGAGCTGGCGAGCCATTTACCCGGAAGATATTTACGAAAATCAGCTTCATAAACTGAGTGATGTCTGGAAACAGGGACTCGAACAATTGCGTCTTGCTGAGCCGATGATTGATGCAGAACATCGAAACGCCTTCGAAGATCTGAACCGAATCGCCTGGGCCAATTATTGTCATTTTCGAAGTTCCTATCTCCAGACCGCCTTCATCCGGCTAAGAAATTCCGACGCCTCAGACAAAAAGTCCAAAATGTCAGCGATTCTTGATGAAGAAATCGATTTGGCTAAGACTCTTTATCGGCTGGCGAAACAGGATGCGAGGATCGGTTTTGAATCCAGCAACCATTACGCGTATACACACAATGATCTGATGGAAAAAGTTCTGAACTGCGAATGGCTTCGAACTCAATTGCGATAGACAGAAAAACGATATGACTACACGACTACCGACTGAAGCATGCAGTCGTTTGGTTTACAATAAGTGCGTGGTATTGCAAAAGGACAAAAGTTTCACGACACACAAACAAAGATGAACTTTTCTGGAGATTAGTCCAATTTCGATGCGGCCTGTCTTTCTTTCACCTGGACATGAGAGAAGAAAGATACAATTTGTGAATTCCGGCTGCGTTCTCAGACGTTCCAACAAAGAGAATTTTTCCCGCCCCAGGTTTAATTGTGATCTCATAAAGATCACCATTTGGCTTGAGTTCCAGACCGGAATCAACACAAAATACTCCGGTACCTTTAGCCGGCGCCTTGTTTTTCAGGAAAGAAAACGTCACTTTTTGTGGTCCCGCAAAGGGATGGAAATATTTTATTTTGCCCTGTTGATCAATATACATATGATCGCACTGGTTTTTTTTCGTTTTGCATCGATCACACAAAAGCGTACCTACATCGGAATTGAGAATTAGAATTGCTTTTCCAGGTATCCCTTCGACATCAAACGCCTTATTAAATATGTATTTCTTTGCATTGGTCACAACCAGCGGCTCAGGTGACTGCGTCCACCGTTTGATAATTTTACCGTACGAGCGGATTTCACGGCCGGCTTCGGCAAACTCGTCAAGATATGGGGTAGGTTTATTGGATCGATCCGCGAGGTTCATGGAAAATATCTCGCGGCGATAATTGCGGACCGAATCTTCGGGCGAATTCGGGCAATATTTTTTTGAGCAAGGCACATACATGAAACACATCGACATCTTGGCCCCATTTAGAACCCCAGACCAGGCCATCGCCTTCAGACAGTTTTCGGGAGGCATGTACATTTTCCCCAAATTATCGAGATAGCCATTTTTATCCGGAAAACGACTCCATCCGTCTTGTTCTGCCATCGCCAGTTTATTGATATTTTCGCGATATTGATTTTTCTGTTTTTCGGTCCATTTGACCGGCAAGGTCGTTCCATCAGCAAGTCCCTGTGCCTTTACAGGGTCCAAACAAGAAGCACAGGGAAAAACATGAAAGTAATCCGCGTTGTGTTTTTTTCCGGCATCAAAAAAACTCGTAGTGATGTCACGTGTGAGATCCAGCGCCTCGCGAGGTGTACGCAGGTGGGGTTTGCCTGCGGGGTTTTGGTCACTCTGGTCCCAGCCGAAGTAATAATAATCTCCGCCTACGAATTTGAAATGAAAACGGGAGGAAATCTTTGCGAGGGAACTGGCCCAATGACACGTGATAAACAGTTTGAGATCAGGCAGTTTACTCAGAATACTATCATAGTATTTTTCCAATTTTACGATTTCATCCGGGTAAGGTTCTTCCTTGACCGACCAGGCAAGGACTTGCGGCGAATCTTTCCATTTTTTCAGAAAACCAACCGCCCTGTCAGCATTTTTCTGCATCTGCTGGGGTGTCCAGGAAGGCTTGAAATAGGCAAAATTCAATTGAGGGAGCAGTTTTATTCCATGTTTCTGGGCCAGTTGCAGATACGTATCAAATTGTTGCGGATCAGTAATAGTAAGATGGGCGCAATTCACACTATGCGCTGCGAGGTTGGCCAGATGCTCATCCAAGAATTGAAAATAATCTTTTTTCTGTTCTTTCGCTGCCGCTTCGAAAAAGTCGCTATAGAGATAAACGCCGAAGTAATAGGTGTCATCGTGATTATTCAAAATGCTGTCCGCATACACCAAGCGAGCTGATGTTAAGCCTATCAGAACATATGTTAATAATATTGATATTTTCTTTGCAGTAAAAACCAGTGCTCTCATTTATGATCTCCTGTTCATGTGGAATCAATCACAGGGTCGTTATTGTAGTATATTAGTGATATCTTGTCAAGGATACATTGTCAGGATGCCGAAGAAGCGAGTTATATCCCCATAAAAATGGCTAATATGCCCTTTTTTTTAGAAATATTTTCGAAAAATACCTGTTGACGAAACAACCGGAATCTGCTATATTGCTGATATACTTAAAAGACTTCTTCGATGTTGGGATTGGATGGTTTTGCAAATATGTCATACAAATCAACACCTAAAGCCGTTATAGCCCGTGATAAGATTTTGTCCTGGATTCAGGCAGGCAGGTATTCGCCCGGACAAAAGTTACCGTCCGAACGTTCCATTGGCGATGAATTGGGATTAAACCATATTACCGTTCGTCAAGGTCTCAAAGAACTGTCCAAAGCCGGTTTGGTAATGAAACGGCCGCGAGTTGGCAACTTTGTAGCGGAAATCCGCAATCAGCATTTGGCTACTCGTATTTCGATATTATTCCCCGATTACATGTTTTCATCCGACCCGGTCCAGAGAGAGCAATCGCATGAAGAATTACAGGAAGTGATTGCCTGTCATCCCGTCCCCGGTGTGGTGATCAGCGGCGTTTTCCAGATTTTGTCGCAACGGAAATATTCCATTGCCCCGCTTTATTACAAAAAAGGCCGATGCTGGCTTGATTCCGGCGAAATTGCGGTAGAACGTGACGCCAGAGGAATTATTCTCTGGCCTGACAGTACAATCCAGCCACAGGAAATCGAGAAAATGCTGGAAAAAAACTTAAAGGTAGTTCTTTTGCGCAATGCTCCACAGTTAAAACCCCTTGGGTTATTTTATGTGGACTGTGATTTTGGAATGGCAATGTCTCAGATTCTTGACAAATTTTTGAAATTGGGACATCGCAAGATCATGATCGTCCGATATACGGCACGCCCGGATGCTGAGGTACTTGATGGCATTGTTTCGCATCATTTTGAAGCTGGTGGCATCAAGGATTTCGAGAAGTATATTTTCAACATCCCCAACCGCGATTCAAAACCCGATTACTCGATTCTTGACGATATATTCGATCTTGGCGAGGATTTCCCGACCGCTGTGGTCGTTCCGGACGAATATACGGCGTGGGAACTGTTTTGCCGCTGCTACAGGAAGAATATAAAAATACCGGAAGATCTTTCAGTGGCATCGCTCGAAAATTCCAGTCCTCATGTATTTCCTGTAAAATTGTCAGCGCCTGATTCGATTACATTGAATTTAAGAACCGCCAAACTGGCAGCCCAGAAACTTTCCAGCCTTCTGAACGGTGAAGAACTTATCGAAAGATGCGCGTATCTCAGATGTGATGTTATCTTTACAAAATCCGTTGCTGCACCCAGGACAAAGAGTCTGTCCATATCTTTAAAACAATAAATCCGGTGTTTACCTATGCATTTTATATAATTGGAAGGAGAAGCAATGAAACGAACCAGTCGAGTGGAAAGAGTATTGTGGATTCTGGCGACTATTGTATGTTTCGGTGCAGCGCCTGTTTTTGTCCAGGCGGCAACCAAGGTCTGGACCGGCACGAGCGGAGTCGACACAGATTGGTCGACCACTGCGAATTGGTCGGGCGGAGAGCCTGCTGCTATGGATCGGGCGGTTATCCGCGTAAATAGCGCATTGTCGCCGGTCGTAACCCAACCGGGAGAAAACTGCTACACGATGGACATCGCCTGGGGAAGTACCTCAACGACGGTTGGTCTTTTGACCATTCAATCCGGTGATTTGACGGTCAACTCGACCGGGATCGCCCTGGAATTGGGTGGGCTCGGTAATGGCAACCTGGTACAAACCGGTGGAGCCTTGACTGTTAAAGGGTATCTGACGCTCGGAGCCATTACCAGTACTATTGTCGGTGGTTCGGGCACGTACGACATGAGCGGCGGAACGCTTAATGTGATGAATGAATTTACCATCGGATGCAAGGGAACGGGTACATTCACACAAAGCGACGGGACGATCACTGCATACAAAGCGACCTATATCGGCCGAGGCAAAACCGGTACCTATACCATGAGCGGTGGAACATTGAATACGGGCACCAGTTTTACTACACCGGCTGATGCATTTTGGATCGGGTATGGCGCTAATGGTTCCTTTACACAGACGGGTGGTAACGTCAACAGTTATGGAAGGGTTGTGGTGGCAAACGGCGCATCCACTTCATCCTCGTATACCATGACCGGCGGTTCATTGAAGATTAATGGAGAAAATAGCCTGGTGCTCGGCGTCTATGGTGGGACGGCGACATTCCTGGACGGAGATGCATCCTCTCCGGGCTATATTGGTGCGATCGATCCCATCGCCACCAAAGGCAGCTTCTATGTCGGCGGCGATGCGAATTCCGCTGCATCGTTCAGAGGCTGGGGTGAAGTTGAACTGCGATATATTTACAACAATGGAAAAGTCATTGGTGATGGTTATGGTACCGATCGACTCTTGGATATGAGCACTTGCGAAAGAGTGTTTAACAACTGGAATCCCTCGACCAGCGGATGGTATGCAGTCAATCATGGCGGTTTGGTGCTTCCGCCGATCAGCTTTGATACCGTGCTCGGTCAGGTCACTCATACATGGGGCGGAGCGAATATCTATGATGTTGCCCCGAGCCTTGTCAACTCTGTCAGTATCACGCTAGCGCATGACTGCAAGGGAAACATCCAGGGCGCTCTTCTGGCGGCTGATCGCACTGATCTGCCGGCCTTTGGCGATCCTGATGCAAAGATCATTGGTGTGTGGGATTTTGCCATCAGCCTGGATCCGGACACCTACACGAATGATCTGAGTGGTGCAACGATTGCGATTCGTTATGATGATGCACTGGCTGCTTCGCTGGGACTCGATGAATCCACGCTCGTTATCTATCAATATATCAACGGTCAGTGGATGGCCCTGACTTCCACGGTCAATACAACCGACAAGGTCATCTCGGCCAACACCGATTCCTTCTCGCTCTTTGCGGTTGGAAAGATCGCTTCGACTCAGATTCCCGGCGATGCCAATAAAGATAACACAGTGAATGTTGTCGATCTTGGTATTCTCGCTACCAACTATGGCGTGACGGAAACTGCCACCTGGGAAATGGGAGATTTCAACGGCGACAAGGCAGTCAACGTCGTTGACCTGGGTATTCTGGCGACTCACTACGGCGAAGGCGGAGCAGCTTATGCCGCCGACAGCGCCAAGGTCTTCGGCAATACCGAGGCCAAGGAAGATACGACGGCAACGACGGGGTTGGCTTGTCCGGCAGCCGGCCTGCCGATCATCGCAGGGCTGGCTCTGATGGGCCTGATGCTTGTGAGGTTGGAAGAGTAGGAGGTGCGATTAACTCGACGGCGGTTTGCCTCATCGCAGGCCGCCGTATTCGATAACGTACCATGAAAATCTGAATGGAGAAGGCCATGAGAAAACGAAACGCATTTACATTGATCGAATTGCTGGTGGTGGTGGCGATTATCGCGGTGTTGATTTCCATTTTATTGCCGGGATTGCAGCGGGCACGGAATACCGCCCGGCAGATCACCTGCCTAAGTAACATGAAATCCTACGGACTGGGACTGTACATGTATGTTGGAGAGAATAATTCTGTCTTTCCTTATTTTTTCTATGACGAGATCACAGGATGGAAAACCTGCTGGTTTAACACCATGGCGCCATACGTAGGTCTGGAGAAAAGGGACGATGACCGGAATCTTGTTGCAAAAGGACGTCAATGTGTAGCCGACGAACACACATGGATCGGGGTCAACTACGGCGCCTATAACGATCCAAGTACCCCTTTGAGCTACCGAGGACCTTTTGTCTATCGTATGTACAGGGGTAAGACATATCCGAACGTGACCATTGGCGGAATCGAGAATCCTTCACAATATGTTGCCTTTGCCGATGTTCGTTCAGATCATTATTTCATGTCGCCGTGGCAATGGAGGCTCGATTTTGATTACGACAGTGACGGCCGCAACGATTCGAACCTCGCAACACTGGCCAGTTACAAGGGCGAATACAACGGAGCCGCCGCGAGGATTCACAACGATGGTATGAATACCATTTTCTGCGATGGCTCCGCCCGATGGCTTCCCTTCAAGGGCGGCTGGCAGGATACGAGCATGAAATACTGGCGGAATAATTGAAATGCCAAATAACTTCTGACCAAAAAATTCATTCTGCTATTATGCGACACCGATGGCGATTAATCGCTCGGATTTTGCAACGGGAGGTAGATATGTTCGGCAGACTTTTGGGAATAGCGTTGTTGACATTTGGTTCTTGCATACCGGCGGCCTTTTCGGCAGGCCAGGCGGACGCGGGTTCTGTTATAATCAATGGTCAAAAGACCTTTCCGCTGGGGTGGTACGCGTTATCATGGTATCATTCCACCGGCGAGGCCAAAACTCTGCCGCTGATCGAATCCGCTCAGCATGGCTGGGATTACGTCATGCCCTATTCTCCATTCGCTTATGCCACCAATCAGGAAGTATTGAATTATCTTGATACTGCGCAGTCATTGGGTATAAAGGTGCTGATCGATACCCATACCAATCCCGTTTATAAAATCACCAGTATGGTGAATCTCGTAAAAGATCATCCAGCCGTATGGGGATATTACGTTGAAGATGAGCCCGAAGTACGAAATATTTCCGCCTCGGAAGTTCTAACAAAATATAACGCCATTAAAAATGCTGACCCTAATCCACAACACCCCGCAATTTTGACGCTGACAAAGCCGCTGGCGGAAAATCAGGCCTACCTGGCTGCAGGGGACATCATCGGACGGGAACTTTACAAAACCGAACAGATCGCTACGATTGAAAGTGACATCGCTACAGCAAAGGCGCTGGGAAAAAATTACATCGCCATTCCACGGATGTATCAGGCCAGAAGTGCCTATGCTCTTTCGGTCCCGACTGCTGAAGAGTTCAAGTATCTGGTATTTAATCCTATTTCCAAGGGAGCTGGTGGTATCATGCCTTTCATCTTTGAAGGAAATGTCGCCGACGGCTACACGATTCCACCGGAAGGTTTCCGCGATGTCAGCGTCTATCCGGTAACGGATATCTTACAACAAATCATACCGACTCTTCTCAAAGGTTCCGATGTGCTTGATGCAACCCTGGACCATTGGGACGAACTGCTGCATGGCGGAGACCATTTGTCGTGGGTAATCGCAGGCGACTCACGCGATGCCGTATTGATTGTGGTCAACGATTGCGATCAATGGATAACCAATATGGATTTCAAGCTGACCGGCCTGGATCCGGCAATTACTATGGGAGTCGTTCTGGGAGAAAATCGATCCATTAGTCTGAACAATAAAACATTCGCAGACAATTTCAATGCATACGGGGTACACATTTACAAGTTCACATTGATTCTCGGCGATGCCAATCATGATAACAAAGTGAACGTCGTGGATCTGGGCATCCTGGCTACCAATTATGGTGCGACCAGCAACGCTACCTTGGCCATTGGCGATTTCAACGGCGACAAGGCAGTCAACGTCGTTGACCTGGGTATTCTGGCGACTC